>JANNUI010000569.1:0-47053 GCA_031395125.1 Chitinophagaceae bacterium
ATGATTTACCTGCTGTCATCTGTTATACAGAACACAACTGTCTTTTCTATAAAAAAATTGTCCCGTCAGTTGCGTCCCGATAGCTCGAATTATAATTCTTTTCCTTCCGGGCATACTGCCACCGCTTTTGCATCAGCAGAATTTCTTTACCAGGAATATAAAGATGTTTCTCCCTGGTATGGCGTGGCGGGTTACACCATGGCAGCCGCAACGGGGTATTTAAGAATGTACAATAATAAACATTGGTTTAGCGATGTAGTGGCCGGTGCAGGGATTGGTATTTTATCTACCAAGATCGCCTATTGGATTTACCCCGCCATTAAAAGGGCCTTTTTTAAAAATAAACCGGTAAATACGATGATACTCCCTTACTATCAAAAAGGGGGAGGGGGCCTCTCATTAGTTTATAATTATTAACAATTTTAACCGGACATAATGAAAAAAAAGATTATCGGCCTGGCCTTGGTCCTCACAGGATGTATAGCTGCCGGGGCGCAGCAAAAAGACAGCCTGGTACTTATGGGGAATACAAGTATGCTGAAACCGGGTTTTTCTATTAATGATGCATTAGTCAAGCTTCATGAACGGAAACAAAAAATCAAATTCCTGATTTTTCCCGCCGTATTAATTACCTATGGGTTTGCTGCACAAGGCAGTGAAGAATTAAAAGAGTTTGATATTTCTATAAAAAATGAGATCAGAGAAGACCGCCCCTTTTTTTATACTAAAATTGATAACTACCTGTAATATGCACCCGCAGTGGCGGTGTACGGATTAAATGCAATAGGAATAAAGGGCAGGAATAATTTTAAGGACCGTACAATTATTTATTTGCTTTCTACTGCTATTACGGGAGTAACTGTTCAATCATTAAAAGCTATTACTAAAGTACAGCGGCCGGATGGTTTTGGAACGAATGCTTTCCCCTCCGGGCATACCGCTACCGCTTTTGCAGCAGCCGAATTTTTGCGAATGGAATATAAAGATGTTTCGCCCTGGTATGGCGTTATTGGCTATCTGACAGCAACCACCACCTGGATATTAAGGATGTATAATAACCGGCACTGGTTCAGGGATATTTTACCCGGTGCGGGGTTTGGTATTGTATCAACTAAAGTTGCTTATTGGATTTACCCTGCTATTAAAAAAAAATTCTTTAAAGACAAACCTATGAATACGATGATTTTGCCTTACTATCAAAAAGGCGGAGGTGGTATAGCATTAGTTTGTAATTTTAATTACTGAAATATAACCCGTGCAGTAATGAAATAAAATTACCGGCTAAATATTTTTTATTGGGAAAACAAATCTTCTTAATATCCTTTGCGTTGCTGATTGCAACCAACCTCTTCCCGCAGGCAAAAAACAGTATCGTTACAGGTATTGTTTTGGATAAATCTTCGGAGCAGCCCGTAGAGTTTGCAACAGTACAATTAATGAAGCAGGCTGACAGTACCGTTATAATCACAACCGTTACAGACAAGAAAGGGAAGTTTGATTTCAATAAAACCGCTTCCGGCAGTTATATCCTCCGGGTAAGTTTTATCGGTTATGAAAATAACAGTATAAAAATTACCGTGAACCGGCAAAATCAAAACATTGGCCAAATAGAAATTACCATTGCTGCAAAAAATATGAACGAAGTGGTAGTAACTGCTAAGAAATCTTTACTAAACACAGGCATAGACAGAAAAGTTTATAATGTTTCACAGGACATTATGGCTCAAAGCGGCAGCGCCAGTGATATTCTTAAAAACATCCCGTCTGTAGAAGTAGATATTGAAGGACAGGTGTTATTAAGAGGTTCGGCTGATGTTATGATATTAATTAACGGCAAACCATCTCTTTTAATGGGAAAATCAAGAGCAGAAGTATTGCAGCAGTTGCCGGCAAATTCTATTGAGCGGATTGAAGTGATAACAAATCCTTCTGCAAAATACCGCCCGGACGGAACATCGGGCATTATAAATATTGTGTTGAAAAAAAATATCAAGTATGGCTGGAATGGCTCAGTGGTTGCCAATGCCGGGAATAAAAACCGCTATAATGCAGGTATTAATTTCAATTACAAGCAGGGCAAGTGGAATTTTTTCAGTAATTATAATTTCCGGCAAGACAGCCGATTGAGGACAGGCCATTTCAACAGGGAATATTTTGATTCAACAGGCAAAACGGAAAGCTATTATACGGAGAACAATATGTCGCCTAACCGCCCTTTATCAAATTTTATCACCCTGGGTGCGGATTATACGCTGAACGAACACAATAGTTTGGGCATATCGGGTAATTATTTTTATCGCAAACTCACAAGGAATGATGTGTCTGAACGTTTTTTCTATGATAATAATTATTTGCTTACGGGTCATTTCAACCGTTTGAAGTACGACCCTGAATCTGAAAAAGAAAAAGAGGCTACCGTTTCCTGGCAGCATAATTTCCCGGCCGAAGACCATGAATTGCGGGTTGAATTTAATATGGCTGCAACTCATGATAAAGAGAATCACAATAATAGCAATATCTGTTTTTTTCCGGTGCAAACATCTTCGTTCGACAATGTATTGCTGAGCGATAAGGATAACCAGCAGGAGTTAGCTGTTGATTATACAAGGCCATTGGGCGAAGATGCAAAAATTGAAACCGGCTACGAAGGGCTGCTTAACCAGATTGATTTGGATTATTACGGTGAGTATTACGATACGCTGCAAAGAAAATTTATAAAAGATATTATAAAGTCCAACCGGTTTACATATAATGGAGCCATACATGCAGCGTATGTGGTGTATGAACGGGGATTTGAAAAATTTAGTTTTTCTGCCGGGTTGAGGGCTGAGCAGGTTTTCATAGACGGGAACCTTGTAACCAAAGATTCATTAATAACCAACAGGTATTTTAAAATTTATCCCACACTGCATCTTTCTTATAAATTAAAAGAGAGTGAAATACAGTTGAACTACAGCAAGAGGGTGAACCGGCCTGATGGAGATGAGTTGAATCCCTTTCCCGAATACATTGACCCTTACAACCTCCAGGCAGGGAACCCAAAATTGCTGCCGGAAATTATTCATTCCATTGAGTTGGGCTATAAATGGCAGAATGAAAAATACTCTTTTGTGCCCAGCCTTTATTACCGGTATAAACGAAACGGGTTTACTGAAGTTACTGTTCCTGTAAATGATACTGTTTTACTTACAACATAACAGAATTTATCCAATGATAAATCTTCCGGGCTTGAATTAATTTTTTCAGCAAAGCCGGCTAAATCTTTATCCGTTAATCTGAGTTCTAATTTTTTTTATACACAGATAGATGCTTCAAATATTGGTTACGGTGATAAAAAGTCTATTGTTTCAATGAGTGCAAATTTTAACTCAACAATTACGCTTACAAAAACCACCCTGTGGCAGGTAAGTTGCAATTACCGTTCTGCCCGGTTAACGCCACAGGGCAGGTCTTTCGGAAATTTTGTGTTAAACACCGGCGTCCGGCAGGACCTTTTCAGGAAAAAAGTTTCATTAACACTTACTGTCACGGATATTTTTAAAACGCTCCGGCAAAAAACAAAATTCAACAGCCTTTATTTAAAACAAAACTCCTTCGGCAAAAGAGACTCAAGAATTATTTATCTCGGCATCAGTTACCGCTTTGGCAAAACAATAAAGAAAAGTGATGAAGAAAAACTTCAGTTTGATGATGCTCTGTAAACAGAACTCCTTATTACTTTTTTTTCTCCAAAAACACCTCCGCCATCATACACCTTACGCTTCCGCCTTCCACCTGTTCAATCGTTGGAACAGCAATGGGCAGCAATTGTGCGTAAGCTTCCAGCATTTCTTTTTGTTCTTTCCGCAGGGCATCAAATGCAGCCTGGCTCAGCACTAATATGTTTTCCCCCCTGCTATTTTTTACTTCCAGCATATTTCCCGCAAATTGCTGCATCTGCTCCTTTGTAATGGGGATGATGGTATGATGCGTGGATTCCAGTAGCTGCCGCACCGCTATCAGCTCCCATTCCTCATCAATCGCTTCTTCACATAACACGCAGAATCTTTCTCCCAGCGCCATCACCACATTGGTATGATACACCGGGCGGCCTTTACTATCTGTTGCCAGGAATACAATGGCCTGGTAGCTATTGCTGGCGGCAAATTTTTCCAGTACGGAAATATTGGTCCGTTCGGATATAGCAGCATAGATGAGTTTATTGCCATGATCAATCACCATGCTGCCCGTGCCCTCCAGGAAGCGGCCTTCGGCCTCGTATTCACTCCAGTCCTGCAGATCCTTTACTATAAATTCCTTAGCCAGCTGATCCAGTATATCTTCTCTTTTCTCTGCTCTGCGGTTAGCTGCATACATGGGAAATACAAATACTTTTCCGTCCGGCGAAGTGCTGAGCCAGTTATTGGGGAAAATGGCATCGGGTTTGGACGGCTCCTTGCTGTCTTCTATAACCAGCACATTAATATCATTATTCCGCAGCGTTTGCAGCATGCTGTCAAACTCTGCCAGCGCCTTTTGCTGCAGTTCTTCTATTGAAATGCCGGGATTGGACTGGAAATAATTATTAGCCGCTGTTTCTTCATTAAAACCAAAAGCGGCAGGACGAACCATTAGTATGGTGCTGGCGAGTGGCATGCCCCCTAACCCCCTAAAGGGGGAATAAAGAATCTATTTTACTTGCAAGCTTTCTGTCTTTCTCCGTCACAATATCTCCTGCATCATGAGTGCTCAACCAAATCTCCACTGTGTTCCACACATTGGTCCAAAGCGGGTGATGATCCATTTTTTCTGCTTCCATGGCCACCCTTGTCATAAAGGCATATGCTTCGCTGAAGTTTTTGAACTGGAATTTTTTATACAGTTTGTTATCGGTTTCTTGCCACATGCCCCCATCCCCTGAAGGGGAGTTATTAGCCGTGCTCATATTGAAAGTTTTGCTTTGAAGTTAAGTATTGTTTGGTGTTTTGTTCCCCCTTTAGGGGGTCAGGGGGCTAAAAAACAAGGTTTTCCTTGTTCGTTATCTTATCAACCGCCAGCTCAGTCACCAGTTGCACATTCTGGATAGAGCGGATGGCTTGAACGGTTTCCTGCAGTGATTCGTCACAAACTTCATCCCCTTTCATTAGCCATAAGAAATCCAGGTGCTTGAATTCAGGCAGCAGGTATTCCCCGTCAAACCGGTTGTTATAAACATAATGCGACAGGAACCGGGTTGGTTCGTTGAATTCATAAATAGAGAAGAAATAATTCCTTTTTTTCCGGATCACTTTTATTTCCAGCTCATGATTGATGCGGAAATCCAGCCCCGTGGCAGAATTCAGGTGCCAGCAAAACTGGTAATCCTTTACCGGCGACATGATACCGAGCACCCGGGTGTCTTCAAAGAACATTTCTGTCAGCTCCCTGTTATCGAGTGTTAGTTTATTGCCCCGTTCTGCCATTATTTGGGATTTGAAAGCAAGTTACATAATGATGACTGATATACTCATTAACCACGGATCACACGGATTGGTTTTCATGGTTTACACTGTGCTATCTGTGGCTAAACCTACTATCAGAATTCAACTGTTGTTTCCAGTGCATCATTGCCCCTCTTGTATTTCACTTTCGTTTTATCCCCTTTTTTGAATTTGGTCAGTGTCTGCATATAGCTTTCCATGGAGTAAACAGAATAATCGCCTATCTGCAGAATGATATCCCCTGCCATCAATCCCGCTTTTTGTGCCGGCTTGCCTTCGCTGACACCATCGGCCCTTACTCCAGCGCCGGCATAAGTATAATCAGGCATAATTCCCATCGAAACATTGAACCTGGCCGTAGTGGTGGTTTGAGTTTCCCTTGTTTTAGTGAATGCCAGCCGGGGTTGTTTTTCCAGCGATTCAATCACTCTGAGTATATGCCCGATAATAATTTGCTCTCCGTTGAAATTGATCTTATCCGCATCATCCGTTGGCTTGTGATAGTCGGTGTGCAGCCCCGTGAAATAAAACAATACGGGAATGTCTTTCCGGTAAAACGAAGTGTGGTCGCTGGGGCCGGTTCCGCTGCTGTCGATCCTGATGACCAGGGAGGGCGCCGTTTTTTTATTGGCACTGGGTAATTCAAAATAATCCTGGCTGATGACAGATGACCATGTTGGAGATGTGCCATATCCGCCAATCGTTAATACCCTGGTACTATCATTCAGCCTGCCCACCATATCCATATTGATCATGTAGTTCACCGTTTTCAGGTCAATACTGGGATGCTCAGTAAAATATTTTGAACCATACAGTCCAAGCTCTTCCCCTGAAAATGCAATAAAGAGATAATTGTTTCCTTTAGCTGCAGATGACTTTAATTTTCTGCCCAGTTCGATCAATGCCGCCGTGCCGCTGGCATTATCGTCAGCACCGTTGTGTATCGCTGCCTCCTGTGATGTATGTCTTGAGTTACCATCCTCCCCATATCCCAGGTGGTCAAAATGAGCGCCGAGCACCACGGTTGTTGCCGCTTTGTTGTCAATATAACCGATCACATTATTGCCAATCCTTGTTTTCTCTGAGATGCCAATCCGCATTTTAATCGTCAGCGTGGCAGTCTTGTCGCTGAAATACTTTTCAGCGACAGGGCGGGAAACATACAGCACCGGTATGTCCATTTTTTCTGACCGGTCTTTGCTGTCAAATGCAAGCTTGTCGTCAATAGCCGATATATTATATAATATGACTGCTGAAGCACCGCGGTCCTTTGCTTTTTTGGAATTGTTGCGGATATAGTCCTTCAAATCGAAATGCGGATTTTTCTGGTTTTCTTCCAGCGTTTCTTTCAGGTCAAAGAACCAGGGCATACCCGCTTCCTGTACAGCAATCGATGGTAATGCTTCCAGCGAGATATCGGGAGACCAGGGAAACGGAAAGAAATCCTTGCCTGTTACCAGCTTGCTGTCATTGATACTCAGCTCTGTTATTGAATCGATCTTCTTTCCGTCATTGACAATAAATGATTGTGTGTAATACTCCGTTCCTTTGGGTTGCAGCCCGTTTGCCTTAAACTGGTTACTGATATACTCAGCAGCCAGTTCTTCCCCTTTTGTTCCGGTTCTTCTTCCTTCCAGTTTATCATCGGCGAGATATTTAATATGTGCCTTCAGGTTGTCTAAAGTTTGCGTGTCGGGCTTTATGGTTTTCCTGGAAGAAGAACATCCGGCAAGAAACAGGACCGCTATAATAATTTTCAGAGAGTAGAGTTTCATTGGTTGTTGATATAAAGACGTAAAGGTATTAAGGGCTTTCATCTTTTATTCACTCCTGCGGGCATATTTTGATCATCATTTTCCCGTTTGGGATGTCTAAAAATCGTTTATCGTAAGGTGGGTAAGGGTTGCCTGTTTACTTTTGCGGGTTAACGAGGGGTGCCGCGGTTTAGAACCGTGGCACCCCTACCACAGTGAAAAACGAAAAGCTCCATATCGCCCTGGTAGGTAACCCCAACAGCGGGAAAACATCCCTGTTCAATTGCCTTACCGGCCTTAACCAAAAAGTAGGCAATTTTCCGGGTGTTACGGTAGATAAAAAAACAGGCAGCACAATGCTGTCTGCTTCCGTCAGCGCCGAGGTGATCGACCTGCCCGGTTCCTATAGCCTTTACCCCCGCCGGATGGACGAATGGGTGAGTTACCGGGTTCTGCTGAACCAGGACAAAGAGATAAAAGCCGATGTGGTGGTAGTGGTTGCGGATGCCAGTAACCTGAAACGAAACCTGCTTTTCTGCACCCAGATCATTGACCTGAAAGTGCCGGTGGTAATCGCTTTGACCATGATGGACATGGCCCGCCGAAAGGGGATCAAGATCGACATCCCTGAGCTGGAAAGAGAATTGGGTGTGCCGGTAGTGGCTGTAAACCCGAGAAAGAATAAGGGTATTGTCCAACTGAAAAAAGCGATCGAGCAAACTTCCCAGCAGCTATACCAGTCCCCGGTCAGGGATTTCATAGATAACAGGGCTTTTGCTGAAACTTCCATAGAAGAAGTAAAGCAGCATTTCCCGGAAATAAGTGATTATGCGGCCATTCATTTCCTTATCAACCATGAATCCTTTGGTCTGCCGGCAGCCATGCAGGAAACTATCGAAGGCATTGAGCAGAAAAATAAATTCAATGCTACCAAAACACAAGCCGGGGAAATTTTGCAACGCTATGGCCGCATCAAACAGGTCATGCAGCTTTCCGTATCAGAACCTGACCCTTTGCAGAAAACCCTTTTTACCGAAAAACTGGACAATCTGCTGCTTCACCGCCGCTGGGGTTATTGGATCCTCCTGGGGGTTTTGTTCCTGCTTTTTCAAAGTGTGTTCCTGCTGGCGCAATACCCGATGGACTGGATCGACCTTGGGTTTGCAAAGATCAGCCAGTCGCTTTCCTCCTCCCTGCCTGATAACCGCTGGACCGACCTGTTAATTAATGGCGTTATCGCCGGGCTGAGTGGCATCCTTGTATTTGTTCCGCAGATCATGATACTATTCGGGCTGATCACTTTACTGGAAGACTCCGGCTATATGGCCCGTATCAGTTTTCTTTCAGACCGCCTGATGAGAAGCGTGGGCCTGAACGGAAAAAGTGTGATGCCGATGATCAGTGGTTTTGCCTGTGCCGTGCCCGCCATTATGAGCGCCAGGAATATTGAGAACCGGAAAGAGCGGTTGCTGACGATACTGATAACGCCGCTGATGAGCTGCTCGGCAAGACTCCCGGTTTATACCATATTGATCGGGCTGGTGATCCCGCAACAATATCTATTTGGTTTCCTCGGCGTACAGGGCTTGGTGATGATGGGTTTGTATTTGCTGGGTTTGGTGATGGCATTGATCGTTTCCTATGTGGCCAAGTGGTTCATTAAAATAAAAGAGAAAAGTTTTTTTATCCTTGAGCTGCCTTCTTACCGTTCGCCGAGGTGGGGCAATGTTGTTACCACCATGCTCAGTAAAGCAAGGATATTTGTATTTGATGCGGGGAAAATTATCATGATAATCAGTTTGGCACTTTGGGCACTCAGTTCCTTTGGACCCGGTCATTCCATGCAAAGGGTTTCCGAGCAATATGAACAACTGAAAGCCAGACCTGGCGCTGATGTGGAACGGCTGAATCATGAATTTCAAACTGCAAAACTTGAAACTTCCTATGCCGGTATAATGGGCAAGACCATTGAGCCGGCTATCGCACCACTGGGCTTCGACTGGAAGATCGGTATAGCCCTCATCACTTCTTTTGCCGCAAGGGAAGTTTTTGTAGGCACTATGGCCACTTTATACAGCGTGGGCGATGAAGACGAGGGCAGCTTATTGCTGAAAGAGAAGATGAAAGCTGCCGTAAGACCCGACGGGAAACCGGTATTCAACCTGGCCACCGGCTTATCGCTGATGATATTCTATGTATTTGCCATGCAATGCATGAGTACACTGGCTGTGGTAAAGCGGGAAACAAGAGGATGGAAATGGCCCATCATTCAGTTGCTGTACATGACGGGGCTGGCTTATGTGATGAGTTGGGTGGTATACCAGTTGTTTAGATAACTTAGTTTGTTCCAAAATACTCCCACAACAACTTCGACAATTTCCTCGACATCACCCAGGCCTCATTCTCCTGCATCCAACGTTGATCCTTGTTGTTCTTGGTAAAAATGCAAAAGATATAGGGATTGCCCGGTGCATTGACTAGTAACACTTCACTACGGGAGGCATTCACACAGCCATTCTTGCTGAACACTTCGATCGTTGGGGGTATTTGTGAAATGGCTTCATTCTCATCCCAGTAATTACGCCCAAGGCAACGCATCATCCGTTCACAGGCAGTGGCCGAGAAAATCTCATTGCTGTATATTTTTTCAAGCAGGGTGCCCATTTCACGGGGAGTGGTTTGTCCCCATTGGTATACGGCCCGGAAACTTTCCCGGCCGGGGGTCCTGGAGTTCACTCTTGTGTCTTTCAACCCCAGCCCTTCCATTATTTCATTGATCCTGGTACCGCCACCTGCAAGACTTTGCAGCCAGAGGCTGGCTGTATTGTCGCTGGTGGTCAGCATCAGCATAACCAGTTTTTTCAAAACGATCTTTTCGTCCGTTTTAAATGAACCAAGTATATCCGAGCCGGCGTAGAGCAATGAATCCTTATAGGTCAGCGATGAATCATACTTCAGCTCTCCTCTTTCTATTTTATCCATAATGCCAAGCAGTATCGGCACTTTCACAATACTGGCGGTCGGGAAAATGGTATCGGCATTGATGGCAACTGTTTTATCGGTACGGAGATTTTTTACATAAATACCAATATCACCGTTATAGCCGCTGATGGCCTCCTGCAGTTTTGCCTGTAGCCGTTTATCAGTTTTTTGCGCCGCAGCAAGGATTGGCAGGCAAGAAATTATTAGTAAAAAAAAATTCTTCACATCGAATAATTTATTGGCCACGAAATGACACGAAAAAACACGAAAAAATTCTTTTTCTTCCTTTCGTGAAATTTAGTGTGTACTGAGTTTACCGAAGTATCGTGGCAGTTATTATTTCATATTCATATAATCAATCACCAGGCTGCAAAAAGCCCGTATACCGGTTTTCATTCCGCTGTCGTCCACATAAAAATCGGCAGTGTGGTGCGGTGGCGCTTTTGTTTTATCATTTCCCCTGGGCATACCCCCGAGATAAAAGAAAAAAGCAGGAGCCTTTGTTCCATAATACGAAAAATCTTCGGCTCCTGTCACCCATTCCCTTTCAGTTACTTTGTCAGCTCCTGCCGCAGCCTCCAGCGATGGCAGTGTTTTTTTAACCAGTTCGGGAGTATTATACGTGACCAGTGTTTTGGTTTCAAAACTCACTTCTGCGGTGGCGCCGTTTGCTTCTGCAATTTTTTCGGCGGTCCATTTTATTTTTTCATGCACTATTGTCTGCATTTTACTGTCGAGTGTTCGTATCGTTCCATCCATCCGGCAATCTTCCGGGATGATATTCTGGCGAACGCCTCCGTGTATTTTGCCCACTGTTATCACCACCGGCGCCTTTGTCAGTTCCATCTGCCGGCTTACAATATTCTGTAAACCCTCTATGATCTGGGCAGATACCTGTATCGGGTCAACGCCTTTCCAGGGTTGCGACCCATGGCTTCCTTTTCCCTTAACTTTTATCGAAAACCAGTCTGCTGCCGCCATAAATGCGCCGGGTTTATACTGAATGCTTCCGATTTCAATATCAGATTCAATGTGTAATCCGAATATGGCGTCTACTTTGGGATTTTCCATCACTCCTTCCTTTATCATCAATGGGGCTCCTCCTTCTTCTCCATCTGGCGGGCCTTCTTCCGCTGGTTGAAAAATGAATTTTATGGTCCCCTTCAGCTCATTTTTCATTCCGGAAAGAATTTCAGCTACACTCATCAGGATGGCTGTATGTGTATCATGACCACAGGCGTGCATCACTCCTACTTCCTGCCCGTTGTAGGTAGTTTTTTGTTTTGAGGCAAAGGGGATTTTCACCCGTTCTGTTACCGGCAATGCGTCAATATCGGCCCGCAAGGCAATACAGGGGCCCGGTTTACCGCCTTTTAAAATGCCCACTACGCCTGTTTTGGCGACATTTTCCTTTGTTTCAATGCCGAGGCTCTTTAAGTGATCTGCGATGATCTTTGATGTCCTGAACTCCCTGTTACCCAGTTCCGGGTTTTGGTGAAAATCCCTCCGCCATTCTATACATTTTGCCTCGATCTTATCCGCGGCGGCAAAGGCTTTTGCTCTTATTTTTTCGTTGTCAGCCTGGGCAAAAAAATTTATGGTGATCACCAGCATTACCGGCAGCAAAACCCCTTTTTTCATGCGTTTATTTTTTATGAATTTAATGCAAATGGCGGTTCCCCGGTCCTCATAATCTCCTTACCTTATTTTATTTACTTGAGCTACGAAGCTTTTAGGCCCGATAATGATAAATTTTGCCTGATTTTGCTTTATGACTTTAAAGCGTAGTAGTATATTTAGCACTCAATGCTGCTGCGCCATATTCCATTCCTGAAGGCCGTGTTTTTACACAGCGTTACTGCTTTTGGCGGCCCGCAGGCCCATCTTGGCATGATGATGAGAACCTTTGTGCAACGGCGGCCTTATATAACAGAAGAGGAACTGATGGAGTACAATGCCTTTTGCCAGTTACTTCCCGGTGCTTCTTCTACGCAAACACTGACGTTGATCGGCTATAAAAGGGGCGGTGTGCCGCTTGCCGTATTGACACTACTCATCTGGATCATGCCGGCGAGCCTTATCATGGGCGCCCTGTCGTTCCTGTTACGCTATATTGACCACCGGCAGCTGGGCACAGATATTTTCAAATTCATCCCCCCTATGGCTGTTGGTTTTTTGGCTTATGCAGCATTTGTTGCATTTCCGTTAGCTGTAAAAAATACTATTACCTGGGTTATTATGATCATTGGCACAGCCACCACTTATTTTTTGTTTGGTCAACCATGGGTGATACCGGCTTTGATCATTACAGGAGGGATCATCACCAACGTGAGCCGGAAACGCATTCCCCAAACAGAACAAAAACCCAGAAAGATCAAGTGGTGGAATTTTTGGCTGTTCGGGATCATTTTTATCGCCGCCGCTATATTGAGTGAAAGGGCCCGCATTGATGAATGGCCGGACAGAAGGCCCGTCAATCTTTTTGAGAATACATACCGGATGGGCAGCCTGGTCTTTGGTGGCGGCCAGGTGCTGATGCCAATGATGTACGAACAGTGGAGTGTGCGGCCCGAGGTCCTGAAAACAAAAGCCAAGAACAGGGATGCCATACAAATTGATGAGCAGGATATGTACACAGGGATGGGGATCGTAAGGGCCCTGCCCGGGCCTGTTTTTTCCATTGCTTCCTTTACGGGCGGAATGGCGCTTAAAGATATGGGAAAGGAAATGCAGGTGGTGGGATGCCTGATCGGTATGGTCGCTATTTTTCTTCCAAGCGCCTTATTGGTCCTGTTCTTTTTTCCGATCTGGAATAACCTGAAAAAATATGCGGCTGTTTACCGTTCCCTGGAGGGTATCAATGCGGTGGTAGTAGGGATCATGATCGCTTCCACTTTTTACATTATGAAGGATATCACCTTCTCAGATATCAAACCCATCAGCAGCCTGATCAGCGTATTGGTCATGCTGGGAACTTTCCTGCTCCTGAGCTTTACCCGTGTTGCAGCACCTTTTATTGTTATCGGTTGTCTTGTCCTGGGATATTTTTTCTGATCTCACTTTTTATAGTAGCCCCCTTTTTCTATCTCTTCCCATACTTTTTCGGGCAGCATATACCGCACCGATTTTCCTTCCCTGATATACTTACGTATTTGAGTAGCCGATAATTGCAGCAGCGGTGCCCCGAGGATTTGCGGTTGCAGGCCCTGTTTATTTTCTGACGGGAACCCCGGTCTTATATAAACATACAATGGGTAATTTTTGGTGATCACTTCATAGTTCTTCCATTTGTGGAGGTTTTGAAAACTATCGCTGCCCATGATGATGCAAAATTCATGTTCCGGATGTTTTTCTGCCAGGTAGGCAAGGGTGTTGACTGTATAAGAAGGTTTTGGAAGTCCGAATTCTATATCTGAAGCTTTTATCCGGTTGTCATCTTCCGTGGCCAACCTTACAAGGTGCAGGCGGTGATATTCATTCAACAAAGAGTTTTCCTGTTTGAAAGGATTCTGGGGCGAGACAACAAACCAGATCTTCTCAATATCTGTTTCGTTCAAAATGTGATTGGCGATGATCAGGTGGCCTACATGAACAGGGTTAAAAGAACCGAAAAAAAGCCCTATTTTCATTTTAAAACATTGATTATCAACGTATTATTTCCACCATTATATGTTCGGCCTCGTTAAGCCGTAAACTTAGATGGTAGCCGGCTACATTCACAGAAATAGGGTCGCCGAGAGGCGCAACTTGTTCCAGAAGGATCCTTTCTCCTGGCACACAACCCATTTCCATCAGTTTGAGGAAGATCTCGTTGCTGTTGAATTCTTTAATGATTCCCTCCTGTCCCGGTTTTAATTCTGAAAGCCTGGCAATCATTTGCTGTTTTTAGTAATAAAACAAAGCTACCCTTGTTGGTTGGTTTTTCTTTACGAATTTTGAAATTATGCCTTCAGTATCAAAAGTTTGCTTCTTTTTTGAGCAAAAGGGCTTCCCCCTTAAAAACAGGGGCAGCCTGAAGGCTTTTATTGAATCTATATTCAGGAAAGAAAAAAGAAAGCTTGATTCACTAAATTATATCTTCTGCTCAGATAAAGGATTGCTGGAAATAAACCGGCGGTATCTCGGTCACGACCATTTCACAGATATTATCAGTTTTGACCTTTCTGACTCAGATTCGATCCAGGGTGAAATCTATATCAGTATTGATAGGGTAATGGAAAATGCCCAAAAACTGAAACTGACCTTTAAATCAGAACTCCACCGGGTTATTTTCCATGGCGTCCTGCATTTATGTGGTTATAAGGATAAGACCCAAAAAGAGACAAAGAAAATGAGGGCTATGGAAGGCTATTATCTGCTTATGTACTCTTATTAGTGTTCCACGGAGCACAGTTTCAGGCTGAAACAGTGTCCCGTGGAACCCCTACCTTTGCGGAAATTGTTTTATGGCGAGAAACCCGGTGATTCCTGCAGAAGAAGCAACTCCTTCCTTGTTGAAATTCAGAGAAAAAAGAAAATGGCAAATCTCACTAAGGCGGTATGTGATCGAAAAACATATTTGTGTCGCCTATGCCCCCTATTTTGGCCTGGATGTAAAAAACATACGGAAATGGTTTGAATATCAATTTCAGGATGATATTAGCTGGGGTGATTTTGGAAAAAAATGGCAGTTCGATCATATTATTCCGGTTACATATTTTGATTTCGGGAATGAAGAAGAGTTAAAAATGTGCTGGAATTTCACCAATATCCGTGTTGAATATTTTCAAAAGAACAAAGACCGGGGCAATAGGCTGGATATATTAGCTGCCAAAACTTACTTCAAAAAGCTTTACGAAGCCACCAATTATTCACCCTGCCTTAAGTTGCTGCAAAAAATAGACAGAATTGAGATTTCGGAGTTCATAAGCATCAAAGCCCAACAAGATTTTATTAGAGATCATTGGGAGTATCTGAGTATGATTGAAAACTATTCTTCCTTTGAGTTTGAGCTTTTAAACAGTGGCAGAACTATAGATGAAGTAAAAAAGGAGTTCGAACTCTTTAAAAAGTACGAATAGGGCGAAAAGAACAAACTACCTTTGCAGCCCATGTTTCCAGAATACGATGTGATTGTTGTAGGCGCTGGCCACGCTGGCTGTGAAGCAGCGGCAGCAGCAGCAAATCTTGGCTCCAAAACCATATTGGTGACCATGAATATGCAGACTATTGCCCAAATGAGCTGTAATCCGGCCATGGGGGGTATTGCTAAAGGCCAGATTGTTAGGGAAATTGATGCTATGGGGGGATATTCCGGGATCGTAACTGATCAGTCCACCATTCAGTTCAGGATGCTGAACCGAAGCAAAGGGCCAGCCATGTGGAGTCCAAGAGCACAAAACGATCGGATGCTTTTCCACCTTAAGTGGAGGGAAATGCTGGAAAATACCCAGAACCTTGATTTTTACCAGGATATGGTTAAAAGTCTATTGGTAAAAGAAGGAAGATGCTATGGTGTGGTAACCGGGCTGGGGCATGAGATAAAAGCAAAGTCGGTAGTGCTTACCAACGGTACTTTTTTGAACGGCGTTGTTCATATTGGAGAGAAGAGCTTTGGAGGAGGAAGGCTGGCGGAGAAAGCTGCCACAGGAATTACAGAGCAATTGGTTTCGCTTGGGTTTGAGAGTGATCGTTTGAAAACAGGAACTCCGCCCAGGATCGATGGAAGGAGCCTGGATTATTCTAAAATGGAGGAGCAGCCTGGTGATAATGAAGTGGTGGGCTTCTCTTATCTGGATACGGAAAAGCCAAAAAAGCAAAGAAGCTGCTGGATTACCTATACCAACCAGGCGGTTCATGATATACTGAAGACCGGGTTTGACAGAAGCCCCATGTTTGCAGGAAGAATTGACGGGGTAGGACCGCGATACTGCCCAAGCATTGAGGATAAGATAAACCGCTTTGCAGAAAGAGAAAGACATCAGCTATTCATCGAGCCGGAGGGATGGAACACCGTGGAAGTATATTTAAATGGGTTCTCCACCTCATTACCGGAAGAAGTGCAATACGAAGCTCTTCGTAATATAGTTGGTTTTGAGAAAGCAAAAATGTTCCGCCCCGGCTATGCGATCGAATACGATTTTTTTCCCCCGACTCAATTGACTTCTTCATTAGAAACAAAACTGATTAAAAATCTATTTTTTGCGGGACAAATAAACGGAACCACCGGTTATGAAGAGGCCACCTGCCAGGGATTGATGGCCGGTATCAATGCACATCAGAGATCAAGAGAACAGGATCCGGTTATTTTGAAAAGGAGTGAGGCGTACATTGGCGTGCTGATCGATGACCTGATCAGCAAGGGCACACAGGAGCCTTACAGAATGTTTACATCAAGAGCCGAGTTCAGAACATTGTTGCGGCAGGATAATGCAGATCTTCGGTTAACTGAATTAAGTTATCGGCTTGGACTTGCCTCACAAGAGCGAATGGATAAAGTAATTGAGAAGAGAGAATCAGTAGAAAAAATTAAAACGATACTAAAAGAAATAGCCGTGGAGCCGGATCAGATAAACAGTTGGTTTGAACAGATCCGTTCATCAAAAATTTCAGAGAAACAAAAAGCGGAAAAAATTCTTCTCCGTCCGAATGTGGAGTTGGTTGATCTTTCTGAGGTATTACCAAAATTAAAAACGGCTTTATCCTCTTTTTCCAAAGATGCGGTTGAACAGGCAGCGATCCAGGTGAAATATGATGTGTACATAGAAAAAGAAAAAGAGCTGGTGCAAAGGATGAGCCAGTTAGAAGAATTAGAAATACCCGAAAGCTTCGACTATAAAAGGATATCCTCTCTCGGTAACGAGGCCAGGGAGAAACTTACCCGCATCAGGCCCCGGACACTGGGCCAGGCCAGCCGGATCTCCGGTATTAATCCCAGCGATGTACAGATATTAATGGTCTTTATGGGGCGGTAAATGTTTTAAGCGAATGCTCCCTTACGGTCAGGGAATTTTTTTTGATCCCCATTATTAGCCCGCGGCAATGGGCTGCTCCGCACTGGCATTGAAACGGCTCCATGTTTTCATCCAGAAATTGGGCATAATCAAGCGTAAGCTCTGTCCCTTGTTTTGTGTTCTTTAGGGCCATCATATTCAACCCGTCGAATGCTGTGTTCGGCTTGCAGCTGTGGTTTTGCGGGGCCCACTCTGCAGGGTCTTCATCCCATAGTATAAATAACTCTTCGCTGACGGGGTAGGCATAGCGGCGGAAATGAAGTTTTTCATCTTCGTTCCAGTTCTTTTCCACAAATCGTTTGGTGATGACCCGCTGAGATCTGCCTTCGCCCTTGAAGATCATCTCGCCTTTCCGGATATCCCGGCTTGCATAAATTCCATACCCGGCTATCGAATTCCCCATCATCACATAAGGTTTTATTTTTCTTTTGTGCCGGGCAATGCCCTCGGCAATGATATGACGCAAAAAACCGGCTTGCCCGATCTCATCATATTTCAAAATAAAATCAGCTGACCCCTCATACCCGTCTTTGTAAAAAACAGAGCAAGTAAGATTCATTTCCAGAAAATATACTTTGTTCTTGTCGTTTACCCTGAAATCGAGACGACCATACCCGACTGCATTTACCGCACTGAAAATTTTTTCAGCTGCATGGCGAAGCTGTTTATCTATGTCCTCATCGGTACAGGGAAAATTACATTCAGGATGCAGTTCGGATGTTTTTAATGAGTAGGTTTTGAATTCCTTTCCCCTGGGGAATAAATATTCCACCGGGCGAAAAACAGTGCAGCCCTGTCCATCCGGATTGCCGGCCACCAGCGCCGTAAATTCCCTCCCGGCAATATATTCTTCTACCAGCAGCGGGGCGTATTCTTTAATGATACTTGCTGTTTTTTCAGTCAGTTCTTTTATATTATGGACCAGGGAGTGTTCGTCAACCCCAAGGCTGTCGCCCGCATGGGCCGGTTTCACAAACATGGGGAATTGCAAATGCCTTAGTGCCTCATCAAGGTCTTTCATCTCGTTCACCAGTACAAATCCCGGGGTTGTGATGCCCTCGCAATAGGCAATATATTTCATGAGTTCTTTGGGAACATCATAGAGTTTGGTACTGGGGCCGGTAAAGGGAAGGTTGAGCGACTCCATGCAGAACACAACATCCACGCCGGGCACCTCCCATTCTGGATAGCCTTCGCAGAGGTTTACAAAAATGTCAAACCCCTGTTTGCTGAGTTCTTTCAGCTGCCTGAATGTGGTGAGTTTGTTCAGGAATATGTTATGCACTTCATGCTCGGGTATTAGGGGGGCCAGTTCCCGTGGCGGATCATAGTTTTTATAATCAACCCCGGTGGTGGAATAGTCCGGTTGCAATACACAAACTTTCATGCGCAGCTTTTGTTTTTATGGTTCCCTCTTCAGCTGTCCCTGCCTGACCCGGAAGGTTGAATATTGCCAGTAAGAATTCCGGCAATACAGGCAAATTATTTAACCGGAACCGTTTTGGAGGTACTGGCGGCCCTGATTTTTTTTACAGGAATCGTTTTCATTACGCTTCTTCTCAATGCATCTTTCAGGATTTCCGTTATCACTTCCGTATAGCTTACATCCGAGGCTTTTATTATTGCTCCTATTGAAGTATAATCTTCGTCTTCGCTTAATCCGCACTGGGCATTCACTTCCAGCAGGTATAATTTTCCGCTGGAAGCATCCTGGCGTATATCAATTCTTGTATAGCCCTTGCCGCCGCAGGCCTTATAGGCATCAAAACTCAGTTTCTTTAAAGCGGCAACCAGCGGCCCTTTTACTTTCTGGTAGTCGTAAAAGTTGCCATTTTCCGGCATCGGCTTCTCATCTTCATATATTTCCCAAAGCCTGTCAAAAGATAAAAACTTTTCTGAGTCGGGCAGTGACGGATGAAATATCCGTTCTACCGGCTCATATACAACGCAATTCCTCCTGTCATTAGCTGAACCGGTAATAAAAGTGGTGAATTCTGGTCCTGTAATGAATTGCTCAACAAAAAGACCGCCGGCCAGCAGGTTCCAGCCCCGGTAGCCTTTGTAGATCTCCTGCACTCTTGCAGCAAGCTCTTCTTCGGTGTTTACCACATTTTTCACGGATACCCCCATACTGCCCCCGGAAACCGCCGGTTTGATAATAATAGGAGTGCCCACTCTTTTTGCAAGTCCCCTGGTCGAACCCCTTTTATCCGAGATCACCCTCCAGTTGGCGGTCGGTACAGCAGCTTTATCAAAAGCCTTCTTCATGGGTATCTTGGAGGTGGTGATGTTGTAAAAGTTTGCATCGGAACCCGTATAGATCAGCCCGTATTTTTCCAGCTCATGGATGACAGATACGCCGGGTGTTCCGTTCACTTCATCGCCATCGCAAAGATTTAGTACCAGGGCGGTTTTACCATTCCTGTTTTCGGCGATGGATCTGATAATGGCCCGGAAGTTATCCATCGAAACCGGCTGCCATTTCCAGTCAGTACCCAGTTCCTCAAATACTTTGGTGAACTCTTTGATACTATGGGTGAAATCGTAGTAGTGTTGAATATTCGGGTCGTCTGATTCCAGGAAGGGAGCCAGTACCCAGATCTTATATGGCTTAAACAGCTTTGCCGCTTCGCAATTCTTCATACAACGTCAGGCTACTTTTTTCCTGGCGGCCTTTTTTGCCAGTTGTTGCTGGATAAAATCAGTAAAGCGGTACTGTGTCTGCACCTCCTGTGATAAATAAGCAGCGCCTCTTATTTTACCCAGGCATTTCGGGCTGCCGCAATAACAATTGAAGGATTGGGCCATTTTCCATTCGGCAGAAGGATAGAAAAAGGTCATTTCATCCTCCTTGCCGATGTGTTTTAATGCCACTACTTCCATGGTGCTGGTATTAAAAAAAACATTGGGGTCGCAACCATGATTGATGTATTGCAGAAACTCCGGGTCCAGTGTGATGTGCTTGCGAATGCCAAGCTGAACAGTAAGAAATGTTGGCTCTGCAGAAATTGTACCAGCTGAAAAAGAAGCGATCACATCTCCTGGCCCAAATGAACGAAGGGCAAAAAAGTGATTTTGCCCATTAGATAATTTTCTTCGCACTTCACCAACTACATGATCGCCGATGGTGCGGTAAGCAGGGGTGGTTAATGTATCCATAAAAAGGTTAGTAAGTATAAAAATGAAGTTATAGATAAACTTTAAAGTAACAAGTTTATTTGGGTTAAATGTGAATAATTAGCCGGGGTATATTGAATAACTCTGTATGACTGCATTGATATGAATACACCGGTATAACGGTGAAAGATTATAAGCATCCGGTATGATAATGGAAGAAGGGGGTTATAAGTCTGTAGTTTTTTCGGGCACAATCCCCAATGAAGCCATTACTAATCTTATTTCACCAAAACTGATACCATCCCCGAGTTGTTGCTTAACGGGGGTTATTGAATTCCCTTTGAAATCTGTAAGCGCCGCTTCGATCAGCAACAGCTTTTCCGGGCTTATCACGTCTTCAATCTTCATATCGCCCCATGCCACAAACCTGGTTAAATGCGACTCAATGGTGCTCGCCGCAAGGTTTCTTTCTTTGGCAATCTCAGCAATCGTCCTTCCTTCCTTAAACATCCGGAAGGTTTCCGCATGGGTGTCGCCTTTTTTCTTTGCCGGGCCGGTTCTTTCTTTCCTTTCCCGCTTGGGAGCCTTTTCGTGTAGTAGCGATGACAAGCCCTTATCCTCAGCATATGCAAGAATAATATCCAGGAACTGCTGCCCATACTGTTCAATCTTTACATCGCCAAAACCGCTTATCTTCCTGAGTTCTGTCAATGATTGCGGCAGGTAGCGGGCCATTTCATCAATGGTATTGCTGCCGGCCACCATATAAATGGGCCGGTCTTTGCGGGAGCAGATGCTGTCCCTTAGTTTTCTTAATTGCTGCTGCAGGACCGGGTGTGGGCTGTCTGTTCTCTTAGGGGAAGCCCCGGCATAGGCATTAACCGAAAAGGAGGGTAGTACGAAATTTTGTTTCCGGTTATGAAAGGTTTCCATATCAAATTTTCCGGAAAAGCCTTCCAGCATGAACCGCTTTATCGCCAGTTCTGCAAATACTTCTTTTATTGTTTCATTGTATTCTTTGGCATGAAGCCGGCTGTCGGTAATGGCCGGAGATTGCTGAAGAAACTGCACCAGCGAGCCGGTTTCGGAGACAAAATAATTGGCCGCGGCTTTTATTCTCTCCTGCATCGGCTGGTTTTCTTCGGGTATTCCTTCCTGCAGAAACAATGCTCTAAGCTGTGTATGAAACTTTATTGCCGTAGCCTGTATTTGATTCGTCCGTACAAATAGATCATCCGTCCACGGTAATATTTCCGGGTTGAACGAGGCCTGGTGTTCTTCCAGGTACTCCTGTATTTCCTTTATGCTGCTGATTGTCACATTAAAATCAAACAACGAGATCAGTACTGCTTGCTGATAATCTTTCCTGGCGGCAGCCAGTTCTTGCTGCAATTGATTATTCGTGGCAGCCCTGTTGGAGAATTCCAGTATCCTTGTGTCCATAAAAAGGCTGCCTGGTCTCACCCGGCTTTGCAGCACCATTCCGTCAATACTTGTGCAACGGCTAAGCGCCACATACACCTGTCCGGGAGCAAACGCCTCTCCGGCATCAATAATGGCTTTATCAAAAGTTAGGCCCTGGCTTTTATGAATCGTTATGGCCCATGCCAGGCGTAAAGGATATTGTTTAAATGAACCGAGCACATCGGTTTCCAAATGACGGGTTGTTTTATTCAGTGTGTAGCGGATGTTTTCCCATTCTTCTTTTCCTACCTCGATCTCTCCGGCGCCTTCTTCGCACCGCACAAATATTTTATCGGCATCCAGGCCGGAAACAACTCCAATCTTTCCGTTAAAGAACCGCTTGCCGTTGTCTGCCGGATCATTCCTGATAAACATCACCTGCGCCCCGGTTTTCAGGTGCAATACTTCGTCGGCGGGATAAGCCCTGTCGGGGAAATCCCCCTTTATTTCTGCTTCAAAAGTGAAGACCTGGCCGCCGAGGTTGTTAAGCTCATTTACATTTATTTGCCTGGCCTTTTCGTTGTGTGTGGTAAGGATGATATAGCCGTCCTGCTTACTACGACGGAAAGTTGGGCGAAACCGGCTTTCTAAGATCCTCATTCCTTCCTCATCCAGCTCATTATTACGAACCTGGTTCAGCACGGCAATGAATTGCTCATCGCTTTGCCGGTATATTTTATTAAACTCTATGTAAAGAGGTGGCTCTTCCTCCAGTACTTTGCTGTCAAAAAAATAATGTCCGCTGTAATATTCCGACAACAGGTTCCATTCCTGGTCCTTTACCACTGGCGGCAGCTGCAGCATATCGCCAATAAATAACACCTGCACACCGCCAAACCTCTCGTGGGGCCGGTGACGTATATGCCGAAGTACCGTGTCCATCGCGTCGAGCACATCACAGCGGACCATGCTTATCTCGTCAATCACCAGCAGCTCTAATTGCTGTAATACTTTTCGTTTGTCATTATTAAACCGTAACCGGCTTAACAAGCTATGGCGGTTGATCGTTTCTTCATTTCCCCCGGAAAAAGCAAGGCCACTTGTTTCGGGAATAAATGGCGAAAGGGGTAGTTGAAAAAAAGAATGGATGGTAACGCCGCCTGCATTGATAGCGGCCACCCCGGTGGGGGCCACAACAGCTATCTGTTTGGGGCAGTTTTCCCGGATATATTTTAAAAAAGTTGTTTTGCCCGTACCGGCCTTGCCGGTCAGGAAGATGTTGCGGTTGGTTTGGTTGACCAGTTGTATGGCCAGCTGAAACATTTCATTATTGGTATCGGGAGAGAATATTGCCACGGTAGTTTTTTTGCCACGAATTACACAAATGTCACGAATAAATACAATTAAAACAGTATTAGAAAATCACTCTTTTGTATTCGAGTTTTCTTTTCCCAAAATTGATGATAAGGCCAACCCGGTTTCCTGAAGCTTTAAGATAATTGATTGTTTGAGCTATGGCCTCCTCTGGTATCCCATCAGCATTTGCTTTAACTTCTACAATAATTTTATCGAACAATGTAAAGTCTGCAAAGAAGGTACGTTTCAGTTTTCGCCCTTTGTAGATGACTGGAAATTCTTTTTCTCTTACATGCTTCATTTCGTTGTCTGCAAACTCGATCTCCATAGCATCTTTGTAAACAACTTCGAGAAATCCATATCCCAGAGAATTATAAATGTTCATACAAATCCCGATAATATCATAAACTTCCTCTTTGTATAACAGGGCTGTCATAATTAAGCAGGATTAATTAGTTTAAAAAAGGCCACGAATCACACAAGCTTCACGACTAAAAGTTTCTTGCTGGAGGCAATTAATTTCTTTTAATTCCCTCATTCGTGATATTCGTGCAATTCGTGGCCAAACAACCCTATGCTTCAGTGGCTTTTGCGCCCAGCATCAGCAACTCATTCACCTGTATCTCGGTGATGTATTTCTTGTTGCCTTCTTTATCAATATAACTGCGGCTTATCAGCTTGCCTTCGATAGCCACTTCTTTTCCTTTGGTCAGGTATTTCTCAACGATCTCGGCCACCTTACCCCACGCCACGAGGTTATGCCATTGCGTTTCAGTTACTTTCTCCCCTTTGGCGTTTCGGTAATCTTCATTGGTGGCTACGGAGAACCGGGCCATCTTCTTGCCGCTTTCAAGTGTTTTTACTTCGGGTGCATTACCCAGGTTACCGATCAGTTGAACTTTGTTTTTTAATGCGTACATGGTTTTAAGTTTTAAAGTTTGATGCCTTAGCCCCCTTTAGGGGGTTGGGGGCAATTTTGTTATCTCAACCAACCGGCGACGTCAACCGGTTGACAAAACAAAGATGATGGTGCCGAGAAGCGGGAGCCGGTTTTTAACCGTTTTTTCCCGAAGCTAAGCGTGTAAAAAACGTTTGAACACGGATAAATAGTTGTATTTTAATTCCCTGAAAAATGGGGGTATGGCTGTAAAAATTGCAGAGATCCGGAAATGTTTAGAGTGCGGGGCTGTATTAAAAGGCCGGGTGGACAAGAAGTTCTGCAATGATTATTGCAGGAACAACTTTAACAACCGCCAAAAGTCCATTGGCAGCCATAGCAGTCTTGTCCGCAATATCAATAACGCCCTGATGAAGAACAGGAAAGTGCTGGAGTCCGTCTTACCAAAGGGTGATGAAACCGCCAAAGCCAATAAAGACAAACTGCTCCGGCTGGGATTCCATTTCAAATACATGACACATACGTATACCACCAAGACCGGCAAGACCTATTATTACTGCTATGATCATGGCTATCTGCCGCTGGATAACGACTGGTTTTTGATTGTAAGAAAAAAAGAGGAATAAGACCTGCCGCCCGAAAACCAATATTGCTTTGATAAAGCACAATGCAAAATGAGGGCAGGGATTGTGCTGAACTAAGCAGGAATGATATTTTTATAAAAAACTTCATGTCCGAACAGAAAGAAAAAACAGCGATCATCCTCGCCGGGGGCCAAAGCTCCCGGATGAAAGAAGACAAGGGACTGGTATATTTCAACGGGAAAATGCTGGTGAAGCATGTTATTGAAGCCATAAAAAAGATTACAGACAATATCATTATTATTACAGCCAATCCTGCTTACAAACAATTTGGTTATCCCTGCCTTGAAGACGAGATGAATGACAAGGGCCCGCTGGGCGGTATTTATACCGGGCTTGTTCATTCGCCTGTGCAAAAAAACTTGTTCTTAGGCTGCGACATGCCCTTTCTTTCTGAAAGGCTTTTAACTGAGTTGATCGATCGCTGCGGGGAAGAAGATGTATTGCTTACCGAACACCGGGGAAAAGCAGAGCCGCTTTGCTCCGTTTACGATAGAAGCTGTATGGCCCATATCAGGCCGCTGCTTGAGAAAAATCAGCTAAAAATCACCGATGCACTGGGGGGATTAAAAACAAGAGTGATTAGTTTTGACAGGGAGGTGTGGTTCCGGGGAAATGAATTTGCCAATATCAATTCCATTGAAGAGCTTAGAAAGTATAATAGTTGAAATTTTTAACCGCAAGCTTCTTTTTTCTTTATGCCTCCTCTCTCTGCGGGGAGGAGGTTTGGAGGAGAGGCTTTAAAACGATTCTGCTTGTCAAACAACATCAATCCAGACCTGGCGATTGCCCAGGCCGCTGCCATCCGCCACATTAAAGAGATTGCCGCCAAAACAGGTATCTCCAATGACGACCTGGAATACTATGGCAAGTACAAAGCAAAGCTCCCGTTGAAGCTGATTGATGAGGAAAAGATCAAAAAGAGCAGACTGATACTGGTAACCGCTATCAGTCCAACCCCCGCCGGTGAAGGAAAAACAACAACTTCCGTTGGTTTGTCTGATGGATTAAACAAGATCGGCAAAAAAGCAATGGCCGTTTTAAGAGAGCCTTCGCTTGGCCCCGTGTTCGGTATAAAAGGAGGGGCGGCGGGCGGCGGTCATGCGCAGGTAATACCGATGGAAGATATCAATCTCCATTTCACCGGTGATTTTACTGCGGTGGAAAAAGCCAATAATCTTTTGGCAGCACTCATTGATAATAATATCCAGAGCAAGACCCGTAGCCTGGATATTGACCCACGCACAATACTCTGGAAAAGAGTGATGGATATGAATGACCGGTCGCTTCGGAATATAGTTATCGGGCTTGGGGGAACCGCTAATGGGATGCCACGGTCAGATGGTTTCAATATCACTGCGGCCTCTGAAATAATGGCGATCCTTTGCATGTCGAAGGACATTGATGACCTGAAAGAACGACTGGGTAATATTTTAGTTGGTTTCTGCAAGGACAATAAACCTGTATTTGCCAGGCAACTGAACGCACATGGCGCTATGGCAGTTCTGTTGAAAGAGGCCATCAAGCCCAACCTGGTGCAAACACTGGAAGGCAATGCGGCGATACTGCATGGCGGGCCGTTTGCCAATATTGCACAGGGCACCAATACCATTATTGCCACCAAGATGGGTATGTCGCTGGCGGATTATGTAGTTACAGAAGCCGGTTTTGGTGCCGACCTGGGCGCAGAAAAATTCATGAATATCAAATGTGGTTACTCGGGATTAAAACCCGACGCATTAGTATTGGTGGCAACGATAAGGGCATTGCGGCATCACGGCGGCGCTAAAAAAACAGAGTACAATACCCCAAGCCTGGAGAAAGTGAAGAAAGGCTTCGAAAACCTGGAGAAGCATATTGAGAACTGCAAGAAATTTGGATTATTGCCTGTAGTAGCCATCAATCATTTCAAAACAGATTCAAAGGAAGAAATTGAATTTGTTATTACCGAATGTGCAAGGTATGGCGTAAAGGCACTCATCAGCGACTGCTGGGCAAGGGGCGGCGAGGGCATGACCGGGCTGGCACAAGCCGTAGTTGATATCATTGATAGTGGTGTCAATCATTTTAAACCACTGTACGACTGGAGCATCCCTGTTGAAGAAAAGATAATGACCATTGCCAAAGAAATTTATGGGGCAGACGATGTGGAATATTCCCCTAAAGCAAGGGATGGTTTAAAGATGATCAAAGAGCTGGGCTTTGATAAACTCCCTGTCTGTATGGCCAAGACGCAGAAATCTTTTTCAGATAACGAAAACAAGATTGGTCGTCCCCGCAATTTTATAGTCACCGTCAGGGAGTTTGAATTTGCTGCCGGGGCCGGTTTTGTCATTCCCATCCTGGGCGATATGATGCGGATGCCCGGATTGCCGGCTATTCCTGCTTCAGAGGGGATGGATATTGATAATAACGGTAAGATTTCAGGGTTGTCGTAAGCTTTTTTGAACTACAGCGGCACAGCGTCACGTAGTTACACTGTGAATCTTTGTGTCGTTGTGTCTCTGTGGTTTTATCCTTTCTATTAAGTAAATTTGGTACATGCGGTCCTCTTCTGTTGCAGCGGTTCAGATTGTGAAGATTACTTCTCCGGGAAGCACTAGCAATTCCTTTGCATCCAGTCAGGCCGAAGACCTGCTGGCCGTGGAAGAACCATTGGAGATCAGAATCGTTTATGGCGACGAAAATAACCGGCAGCAAAAGAATATTTCCATCACCATGTGCACACCCGGCCATGATGAAGAGCTGGCTACCGGTTTTTTGTTCACCGAGGGAATCATAAAAAACAAAGAAGATGTGCAACGCTGTGTTGCTGCCGGAGCAGGTGGCAATAATATTGTGATAGCTGACCTGAAACCCGGCATTTCGTTTGACCCTAAAAAGATTGAACGGCATTTTTATACTTCTTCCAGTTGCGGTGTGTGTGGTAAGTCTTCCATCGATGCGGTGAAGAATGTATTCAGTAATGCCCCTGCAAAAGATAATATCACCATCAGCGCTGCGGTTCTTACAAAACTTCCTGAATCATTACGAAAACAACAGGAAGTGTTTGAGCATACCGGCGGGCTGCATGCTTCGGCCTTATTTGATTTGAACGGAACCCTGTTGCTCACCCGTGAAGATGTGGGCAGGCACAATGCATTGGATAAATTGATTGGCGCTTCGCTGATGAAAGGAGCTCTGCCGCTTGAGACTCATATTTTATTATTAAGCGGCCGGGCCAGTTTTGAACTGATACAGAAAGCGGCAATGGCAGGTATAAAAGTTGTCTGTGCTGTTGGGGCGCCGTCAAGTCTGGCTGTAGAGCTGGCTAAAGAATGTACTATGACGCTGGTAGGATTTTTAAGAGATGGGAGATTTAATATTTATTGCGGTGAACAAAGAATAACTAAAATGTAATTAACAGCTCCTCCTTCGGAGGGGTTGGGGAGGCTACGTATGAAGATCAGGATAAAAGGAAATTCAATCCGTTACCGGCTGACCAAAACGGAGGTTGCCAATTTTGGAAAGGATGGGTTTATAGAAGAGGGGACGGAGTTCGCCAGCGGGCATTCTTTTCATTACCGGTTAGAAAGAAAGGCCGGTATCAGCAACCTGGAGGCTTCCTTTTCCGGAAACAGGATCTGTATTTTTGTTCCGGATAGCATTGCCGGCGAATGGACCGCTACAGATATTGTCGGGTATGATGATAAGATGCCCATTGCTGATGGAAAGGAATTATTCCTGCTGATAGAGAAAGATTTTGTTTGCCTGGACCATACGTTTGAAGACCAGAGTGATAATTACACTAACCCAAATAAAGTTTGTTGATTCAATAAAAGGTTGTCATGTCAAAAAACCTGGGTGAACTTGCCGGCAGAAAAGGACTGACCCAAACACTGTTTGAGGAGCTGGGTATTGCTGCAAAGCAAACGGGCACCCCTTCCGTTGAAAAAATGGAAGAACTGGCCGATGCTTTTGTGGTGGGCAAGGCCAATGTATACGGGGCAGCGACTTTTTATGATTTCCTGAAACCAGAGAACAAAGGCAAGAAAGTATATATCTGCAACGGCAGCGCCTGTATGACGGCCCGTACACAGCCGGCTTTGAAAGAAAAATTGCTGCAGCATTACAGTGAAATTGAGATGGGCGAAATGTGCTGCCTTGGCCGTTGTCATGAGAACAGTTCATTTCATATCAATGGAAAAAGTTATTCCGGCAAAGCCATTGATGAAATTGCCTCCATCAAAATAGAAAATACAACCGTTACCGATAAATATCATGTTGCTGTATATGGAACGCCGGTTCTCACTGCTGCTTTTCCGGGGATAAAAGAATATTATTCTGTTCTTGCCGGTGCGCTAAAGAAATCTGCAGATGAGTTACTCAATGAGTTAAAAACTTCCGGGCTCAGGGGCCGCGGCGGAGCCGGGTTTCCTATTGCTATAAAACTGGATGGTTGCAGAAAGGAAACAAGCAAACAAAAATTCATTGTTTGCAATGCCGACGAAGGCGACCCCGGCGCATACAGCGACCGGTATTTGCTGGAACAGCAGCCGCACAGTGTGTTACTCGGGATGATGATTGCCGGGTACATTGCCGGTGCTGATACCGGCGTGGTATACATAAGAGGGGAGTATCCTGAAGCCATCAGCATCACTCAACAGGCCATTGATGAATTACACAAAGAAGGTTTGCTGGGTCAGCATATTCTGGGCTCCGGTTTCAATTACAACTTTAAAGTGATCGGTGCGCAGGGCGCCTATATCTGCGGCGAAGAAACCGCCCTGCTTTCATCCATCGAGGGACAAAGACCGGAGGTGAGGATTCGTCCGCCTTATCCGGTGCAGCAAGGCCTGTTCAACAAGCCGACCGTGGTGAACAACGTAGAAACGCTGGCCTGCATTCCCTGGATCATTAAAAATGGCGGGGCCAAATTTGCTTCCATCGGAATCGGCAGATCTACCGGTACGAAACTTATCTCATTAGATGGTTATTTCAAAAAGCCCGGAATGTATGAAGTGCATATGGGGACAGCGCTTTCTGTGGTGGTAAATGAGCTGGGCGGCGGCTTCCGTTCGCCGGTAAAAGCGATGCATATCGGCGGTCCGCTGGGCGGATTGGTGCCGGTTGAGAAAATAAATGACCTGACGGTTGATTTTGAATCCTTTTCTGAAAATGGTTTCCTGCTGGGACATGCTTCTGTAGTTTGTCTTCCTGAAAACTTCCCCATTGTAAAATATTTGGAACACCTGTTTCAGTTTACAGCACATGAAAGCTGCGGCAAATGTTTTCCCTGCCGTATCGGCTCCACCAGGGGGGCTGAGATGCTGAAAAAAGCGCAGGAGAGTGATTATAAATCCGATAGCTATCGGATAGACCGGACACTGTTCAATGATTTGATTGAGACGCTGGAGATTGGTTCGCTTTGCGCATTGGGGGGCGGTCTGCCGCTGCCGGTTAAGAATGCTTTGCAGTATTTTGAAAAAGAACTTTCAACTTATTTTAAAAGATCCTGATCATGGGCATAGTGTACAGAAAAGAAGACAAACATACGCAGGATAAAAAGGGCAATATTGCTTCCTTTGCCTCCGGCAACGGAAACGGGAAGACCGTATTCGCTTATATCAACAACGAACCATTTGAAATTAAGGAGGGCGAAACCATCATTTCGTTTATCCGCCGCTATTTTGGAAAAGATGCGGTTCCTACCCTCTGTGATGCTCCCAACCTGGAACCATTCGGTTCCTGCCGGGTTTGCAGTGTGGACGTATCATTGACAGAAAATGGCCCGGCAAAGGCACAGGCCGCCTGTCACACACCGGTGATGGCGGGTTCTTATATCTACCCGGATTCAGAAAGGATACAAAAACTCCGCAGGAATATCATTGAACTGGTGCTGACCGACCACCCGCTGGATTGCCTGACCTGTGAAGTAAATAATAACTGTGAATTACAAACGGTTGCTGCAAGGGTGGGCATACGTGATGTACGTTATCCTGCTGGCAAGAATCACTTAGACAGGAAAAAAGATCTTAGTCATCCCTATATGACCTCCGACCTTTCCAAGTGCATCAACTGCTTCCGCTGTGTAAGGGCTTGTGATGAAGTGCAGGGGCAATTTGTGCTGAGCATGACGGGTCGTGGGTTCGACAGTCATATCATCAAGGGCAGTGATGTGAGTTTTAATGAAAGTGATTGCGTAAGCTGCGGCGCCTGTGCGCAGGCTTGTCCCACTTCCGCTATCAGCGATGTTTTTGAATCCAAGTCCATTGTATTTGATAAAAAAGTCAGAACGGTTTGTACTTATTGTGGTGTTGGATGCAATTTGGATGTTGCCGTCAGTGCCGGAACTATCAAATCAATACAAGCTCCTTATGATGCAGAAGCAAATGAAGGCCATACCTGTTTGAAAGGCCGCTATGCATTCTCCTTTTACAATCATCCGGATCGTTTACGTACGCCGCTGATAAAAAAGAATGGTGAATTTGTGGAAGTTACCTGGGAAGAAGCTTATGAGTTCATTGCCAATAAACTCACAGAGATAAAAAAAGAACATGGCCCTGATGCCATTGCCGGAATATCTTCTGCAAGATGTACCAATGAAGAAAATTATATCATGCAGAAATTTATCCGTGCAGTAATTGGTACGAATAATATTGACAGTTGTGCAAGGGTTTGTCATTCTCCCACTGCGCTGGGTATGCAACGGACATTCGGAACGGGAGCTGCCACCAATTCTGTCGTTGATATGCAATACACCGATTGCATGATGGTGATCGGAGCTAATCCTACAGACGCACATCCTGTTACAGGCGCCAAGATGAAACAACAGGCAATAAAAGGCAAAACGCTTATTATCCTTGATCCGAGAAAAACAGAACTGGTAAAATATGCCAACTATCATTTGCAATTGCGCCCCGGAACCAATGTGGCCTTGCTGAACATGATGCTGTATTATATCATCAAAGAAAATTTAGAGGATAAAGATTTTATTGCATCCCGCACAGAGGGATATGAGGATTTTAGAAAAAATATTTTGAGTCTGAATATTGACGAACTGGAAATAATTACTGATGTTGACCGCAACCTCGTTCGTGAAGCGGCGATCGCTTATGCAACAGCGCCGAATGCGATGTCATTCCACGGCCTCGGTGTTACCGAACATTCACAAGGCACTTATACGGTAATGCTTATCGCCGACCTGGCGATGATAACAGGAAATATCGGAAGGCGGGGAGTTGGTGTAAATCCATTGCGTGGACAAAACAATGTGCAGGGCGCTGCCGACATGGGATGCCAGCCTTACCAGGGTGCAGGATACCTTGATGTGACCAATCCGGAGATACATAAAATGTACGAGGAGTTCTATCATGCAAAATTGCCATTGCATGTGGGCTTAAAAATTCCGCAGATGTATGATGCAGCTCTGAATGATAAATTAAAAGCCGTCTGGGTGGTTGGCGAAGACATGGCGCAGACGGATCCCAATACACATCATGTGGTGGCCGCATTGAAGAAACTTGAGTTATTTATAGTTCAGGAATTGTTTATGACGGAAACAGCAAAGTTGGCTACCGTCATTTTACCCGGTGCTTCTTTCTTAGAAAAAAGCGGAACATTTACCAATGGCGAAAGAAGGATACAAAGAGTGAACAAAGTGGTGGAACCCATTGAAGGAACAAAGAGTGATGGGCAAATAATTGTTGACATCATGAACCGCATGGGTTATGAGCAGGCGGATTATGATCCCGATACGATGCTGGAAGAAATTTCACGGGTTGTTCCATTCTTTGCGGGAGTTAAATGGAATGAGCTGGGCGATAACGGCAAGCAATGGCCTGTGCTGAAAGACGGAACGGATACAGAGATACTGCACCTCAAAACTTTTACCAGAGGAAAAGGAAAATTCATGTTCAATCCATTCAAAGAGTCGGAAGAAATTGTGCAGCATGGAAAAGAATATCCTTATATCATCACCACCAACCGGGAGCTGGAGCATTATAACTGCGGCACCATGACAAGACGCACCCGCAATGCGGAAATACTGACCGAAGATGTATTACTGATCTGCGAAGAAGATGCCCGCAAACATTTAATTAATGATGGCGATATGGTTTGTGTGGAATCCCCCAGGGGCAAGGTGGATATCAAAGCAAAGATCACCGATGAAGTAAAACCCGGCATACTCAGCAGTACATTTCATTTTCCGGAGATCATGCTGAATAATATCACCTCAAGCATCAGCGACTCCGAAGCTATGTGCCCGGAATATAAAGTAGTGGCATGCACTATCCGGAAGAGTAAGGGGAAGTATAAGGGTAAAGAAAATGATTGAATGAATAATCAGACCTGGTTCAAATATTGAAGATTATTTTATTCTGAACAACTCATGTTCATATCCCTTGATTTGTTCCTTCTGTTGATTTTTAAGGTGGCCGGCGCCAATTAAACACATCCGCTACAATAAGCGGGCATAGCGGTACATTTAATAAATTTATCGTAAATTTCAGTAAGGCGAAGTATAAATAAACAAGATTAGAAAAATTCTAAAGCAACTTCAAGATTGATTGGTAAAAACTGGCCGAACTGCAAATGTCTCATTTCCGGTTAAAGATTTTTTGTAAATATCCAATGCCCGGTTTCTCGCAAACTCATGTTCAACAACAGGAGGCAGATAACCGGGTTTAAAATTTTTTATCCATCGCTTTATATAGATTAAATCCGGGTCAAACTTTTTAGTTTGTTCCGATGGATTAAAAATCCTGAAGTAAGGCGCTGCATCACAACCACATCCTGCTGCCCATTGCCAGTTTCCGTTGTTGGAAGACAATTCATAATCCACCAGCTTTTCAGCAAAATAGGCTTCTCCCCATTGCCAGTCAATTAATAAATGTTTGGTAAGAAACCCGGCAACGATCATTCTTACCCGGTTGTGCATAAAGCCGGTCTCATTCAGCTGCCGCATACCCGCATCCACAATCGGGTAACCGGTTTCTCCCTTGCACCACAATTCAAATTCTTTTTCATTGTTTCTCCATGGAATGGAATTATACTTTGGTTTAAAACACTCAGCAACAACACGGGGAAATTGAAAAAGAATCATCATAAAAAACTCCCGCCAGATCAATTCATTCAGCCATTGTTCATTTAATTCCATTGCAGCCTTCACCAACCGGCGGATACTTACAGTACCAAAACGCAAATGCACACTCATCCGGCTTGTACCATTGACAGAAGGGATATTCCGGGTGCCGGAATAGTTTTGAATAACGGAAGGATCGATTGTAATATCCGGAATATCAAATGCAGTGTGTTTAAACCCCATTTCATTTAGTGATGGAAATGGAACAGGTCTTGTTTTAAGAAGAGCCGGTAAATTTTCCTCTGATGGAAACCCGGATAAATTTTCTTCCGGCAGTTTTTGTTTCCAAATCCTTGCGTAGGGAGTAAAAACGGTGTAGGGGCTGCCATCAGACTTCAGCACTTCATTCTTTTCAAAAATCGCCTGGTCTTTAAAAGTTAAATATTTTATTCTGTTATTTTTTAAAAAGAAAGCTATTTCATCATCACGATCTTTAGCATATGGTTCATAATCGTGGTTGGTAAAAACCCCGCTGATTTTATATTCCTCCGCCAGTCGTTTAAAAGCATTCAGCGGTGTGTCGTATAGAATGTATAAAGAGGAATTGTATTTTTTTATTTCTGTCTGCAACTTCAGCAGCGAGTCATAAATAAACGAAACCCGGCGATCTTTTTTATCGGGCAGGCTGTCCAGGATGTTTTTATCAAATATAAAAACAGGCACAACCGGTTTGCCGCTTTTCAATGCACGGTACAAGCCATGGTTGTCAAACAACCGTAAATCCCGCCGGAACCAAAAGATATTTACATGCATACAGAAAGATTTTCCTGACCATGAAGTCAGAAAGAACTTAGAAACAAAAAGGGGACAAATAAGTTCATCGGCTCCGGGGGGATTCCGGGCACCATTGGTATCAGCATACCTGTTCTCTTTTATATATAAGCTTCAAATGCACTGTTGCTCTTATTTTTTTTTCTGGCAAAGAAATAACCGAATCAAGTCATTTTCCTTCATTCCTCTTTTGGAAATGAGATTATTAAGTGCAGGTATCCTGCCTATGGAAATGATTTTATTGTTCAAAATAAATGTTTAACAATTCACCCTGATTTCTCAGTATGTCCTAAACAATACCTGTTTATAAAAAAATTGTTTTAAAAAGATGAACCATTTCTTTTGTTTAACGTTACTAATAAATTATTAAACAAAATTCTTATAAAATGAAACTTACAAAATTTTTTAATCTGCCTGTTATGCTGGCTTTTTTCAGCATACCCGTATTATTTTTCAGCTGCAAAAAAGAAAATGATGCACCTGTAACTAACACCATTACAGATGTAGTAGTAGCAAATACCAACTTTGCAACTCTTGAATCCGCAGTACTAAAGGCAAATTTACAAGGAACGCTTAGTGGTGCAGGGCCTTTCACCGTTTTTGCCCCGGATGATGCAGCATTCATTGCTTCAGGTATTACGCCGGCTGTTTTGAATTCCCTTACGCCGTCACAAGTGCAGAGTATATTATTGTACCATACTATTGGTGCCAAAATAACCGCGGCAGATGTTCCGGCAGGCCCCAATGCAAAAGTGATCACAGCCAGTGGTGACTCAGTCTTTGTAACAAAAAACGCAAGTGGCGTTTATATTAATGGAATAAAAGTTAACGCTGCTGATGTTGCTGCTGATAATGGTGTTATCCATGCAATTGGTAAAGTACTGATACCCCCGGCCGGTAATATTGTAGAAACAGCTATTGCAAGCGGTTTAGATTCACTGGTAAAAGCAGTAACAAGAGCTACTACTGCTCCTGGTGGTGATCCAACACTTGCCGCCACATTGAGCAGTGCAAAGCTGACCGTTTTTGCCCCAACCAATGCAGCCTTTACACAACTGCTGGGCGCATTAAGCCTTACTAAAATTGATGATATACCGGTTCCTACTTTGCTGGCCGTATTAAGATATCATATAGCAGGAGGCCGTGCATTTTCTTCTGACCTCGCCAATGGCAACCTGCCCATGCTGGCAGGAGGAAATACGACCGTAAACCTTACAAATGGCGCAGGTGGCGGACCCACACTAACCGGAAACGGAAATGGTGGTAATAAATCGAACATCATAGCAACAAATATTGTTTGCAGAAACGGGGTGGTGCATCTTATTGACCGTGTATTATTACCCTGATGATAATCATTGCATACCCGTGAAAAAAACAATCAGTCCTGTTGCATCCGGAAAGGACTGAATTTAAAATAAATCAAATAATAAATAAACAATCGTAATAATAATTAAAACAAAAAATCATGAAAAAAGTATTTCAATCAGCATTTTTGGTGCTTGGCTTGTTTATCTCTTCATCTGCGTTTGCGCAAAATAAAGATATTGTTGACATTGCCGCAGGTTCAGAAGCGCATACCACCCTGGTGGCAGCAGTAAAAGCAGCAGACCTTGTGACTACATTAAAAAGTGCCGGACCCTTCACTGTGTTTGCACCGGTAAATGATGCATTTGGCAAATTACCCGCAGGGACAGTTGACTATCTGCTGAAACCAGAAAACAAAGCAACCCTTGCAAAGATCCTTACTTATCATGTGGTGGCTGGCAACCTGGATGCGGCTGCAGTAATAGCAGCCATCAAGAAAGGAAATGGTTCGGTTTCATTAACAACAGTAAGTGGTGGAATTTTAAAAGCCTCAATTGATAACGGAAAAGTAAAACTTACCGATGAGAAAGGCGGAGTGGCTTATGTAACAGTAGCTGACCTGAAAGGCAGTAATGGTGTTATCCATGTTATTGACACGGTAGTATTACCTGAATAATTTCTCCCGTGAAAGTATTTATAAGCCCTCTTCGCAGAGGGCTTATTTTTTCCAAATCACGAAAATAAAGATGATAGTTAATGATGAATAAAAAGAATTACTATAAAGACAAAACAAACCACATGTTCACCAAATTCAAAGTCTCAGAGTTGATAATATTTATAATAACCATTATCCTGATTTTCATTTCAGAATATTATTTTGTTATACTCAAAGACACGATGAGGGCTATTTTTATCGGGCTGTGGCCTCCCACTATTCTGGGATTATTAATCTACATTAATTTAAAAAGGAAACAGTAAAGCCATGGAAAACCTGGATATCATCCTGCTAACAACGGTTGTCTCCGTTTTATTCATAGTGTTTTTTATTGCTACCTACCGTGAATTTTCTGTGATGGGCAAATCTGAATTTACCGGGGGTAAAGAAAAAGGGGGCCGTGCTGAAATGGTTCAGTTTCTGCAAAATGTTTTCACAGATGAAAACATTGAACCAGATAAAAAGAATGAGTTATTGGGGATCATAAAAAAAACATTTGATGCACTGCAAACCGGTGAAAAATCTGCTACTGTAAATAAATAGAATTACCTGAACAGGCTTTTCAATCAATGATTATTAAATTCTGTCCGGAATACAAAGTAGTGGCCTGTACGATCATGAAAAGTAAGAGGAAGTATAAATTAGAAAAACAGAACTAACCTTTTTACAGGTTCACTCCAAAGGTGGCTCAAAATATTGTTCCTCTCTTGGCTTCAGATTATTGCGCATGATCAGGCGGGCACAGGTGTTCCAGCGTAAAATGGCATCATCTTTTCCCGGCGGCCGTATCGCTTCTGCTTTTTCATAATGATCCATCGCATCTCTTAGCCACTCGTAGGCAACAGATCCTCCATCCGGCATACGTTTGCCGAGTTTTGCTTTCCCCTGCCGCTCACATATCAGCCCGGAATAATATTGCCGGTCATATTCATCAGGAAGACGTGCCAACAATTCCTTTGCGTTATTTGTATCGCTCAGTAACGATGTGCCGAATTGGTCGGTGATTGCCAAAAGCATGGTGATGATGGCCCTGCTGTTTTCCGGATCGGCTTCCAGGATGTCGAGGCAAATGCTTTCAGCCAGCATTGGTTCATTCAAAAGACGGTATCGCTCCGCTTTTTCGAGCGCCGTTGGGATACTCTCTTTCGATATGGGCTTAATTTGAAACATAAAATAATGTTTTAAATGACCTAAAACCTAATTCGATTTTAACCCTTTATTTATTGTCGTTTCTTCGAACGAAACAGGCTGAATAATTTTTTTACCGGGTCGTAAAATTTATCTGCTACTCTTTCTTTTAATGGAATAATAGCGTTGTCGGTGATGGTTATTTCCTGCGGGCAAACATTGGTACAGCATTTTGTGATATTACAAAAACCAATGCCATCTGTTTTTTTCAGGTCTTCCCGTCTGTCTTCCACATCAAGCGGATGCATTTCCAGGGAAGCTATATGTACAAAATACCGTGGTCCGGTAAATCTATCGTGTAAATGATGCTCCCGGAGTACATGGCATACATCCTGGCAAAGAAAACATTCAATACATTTTCGAAATTCCTGCACCCGGTCGATATCTTCCTGCTCCATTCGCCAGGTACCATCTTCCGCATCGGGTTTACGGGGCTTAAATTTTTTTATTTTTTTCTTGGCCTCAAAATTCCATGAAACATCTGTTACCAGGTCTTTAATAAGCGGAAAGGCTTTCATGGGTTGCACCAGTACAGGTTTATCAGGTGGCAGATCACTCATCCTGCACATGCACATCAGTTTTGGAATTCCATTCACTTCTGCTGAGCAGGAACCGCAATGTCCGGCTTTACAATTCCAGCGGACAGCAAGATCGTTTGCAAATTTTGCCTGTATCAGCAATATGGCATCCAATACAACCATGCCTTCGGAAATTTCAAGAGAATAATTCTCATATTTTCCATTGCTGGCATTGCCGCGTAATATTTGAAAGGTTGCTGTAGGCATTGTTTGGGGGATTCTAAATCCAGGGCAGATTAGTGTTTTGATTTCAAATAATGCAGTTTCAATAAATCTTCACCAAAATCATTTCCTTTTTCTCTTAGGATTGCGTGAATGTGATTACCATTATTCTGAAATCCTACATTGTCATATTCTATCAAGAAATCCGGACCATTAATAATATAATAATGAGGTTTGTTATTTTCAAGACTTCCAACCCATGCAAAATATACTTTTTCGATTCCTGATAACATAATTTTTTCAATTAATTGGTGGGCTTTCTGATGTTCAAAATTGTGTATATATTCTTCTATTAGGGTTTTGAGAAGTGTTTTTTGAGTTTCATCAAATTCTTGTGCTGCAATTCCATAATAATTGGCAATTCTTTGACTACTCATAGGGTTTGTAATAATATCTTTTGGCACTTCTTGTTTTAAAATTGCTTTTGATTTTTGAGTATCTGAAAGTGCATTTATGAGCATAAAACCATAATCTTCTTCTTTACTCAATACCCGCAAACCTGCATATTTAGAAGATTTAACTTCTGAGGGGTCTGTACCAATAAAATAGGGCGACATACTTATATTTTTGCCGTCAGAAGTAAGGCTCACGGCTAAGTGATGACCTCCAAAATTTAACCCCCAAGCCTTTGTAGTTTGTGGTTTTCCGAAAATTGATATGTAATAATTATCATGCGCCCATTTCAGATTTTGTACTCGTGTAAGCGCCTCTTGTTTGATTTCACCTTTCTCAAAAGCCTGTTGGTAAAGCACATTTAAAATATCATCTAATTGCATGATGCTGGTTGTTTTTAAATATCCTTGCGAACTTAGCATTGCAGAAAGGACACGATGGAAGGCCATTCGACTTTTATCTGATAAAGAACCATATTGAATGCCCGGACGAGGTACTAAACCCACCGGTAAATTTGTCCATTTTAAACGAAGGCTATCATCGAAGAAATAAGTCGTTTTTTTTAATTCGTCTGCGTTGAGTGTATTCAGAAATTGAGTGGCTGATTCAATAATTGTATTATTTGATTGGGTGAACCCATTGAAAGCCCAAAGGGTATAAAAAAGAAAGAAGATTGATTTATTTTTCATGATCAAAATATTTTTTACCGGCATCAAATTTTTGGCGAGATTCAATATTGTAAACGATTTAAATTTAGTGAGTTCTTTTTTATACTGGTAAACAATACTGACATCTACTTCATTTCTTCAATAATTTTTTTAAGGTCTTCCCGTATTTCAGGGAGGGGCTCCTCCCTTATTTCCATTTGCCCCCCGGCACTCTTTTTTATTACTAAATTAAACCTGGCGCTTGAGGGATCTTTGTCGGGGAAATCTTCGCGGAAATGTGCACCACGGCTTTCTTTTCTTTCCAGTGCAGCCATAGTTATGGCTTCTGAAGCGATAAGCATATTCCGAAGATCAAGCGCCGTATGCCACCCGGGGTTAAATTCCCGGTTGCCGGTAACACTTACATTTGCAGCCCGCTGACTCATCAAACGCAAATGCTCCATTGCACGCCTCATTTCTGATTCGTTCCGTACAATGCCCACCAGTTGCTGCATCATTTCCTGCAAAGCAAACTGTACGTCAAAAGGACTATCCCCCTTGTCTCTTTCAAAGGGTTTCAGTGCCCATTGGGCTGATTCTATAATTTGTTTTTCATCAATAGTCCCGGCACTGTTCTCTTTTGCAAACTTTGCTGCATATTCACCGGCTCTTTTTCCAAATACCAGTAGATCTGAAAGTGAATTGCCCCCCAGCCGGTTGGCTCCGTGCAATCCGGCGCCACATTCACCCGCAGCAAAAAGACCCGGCACCGTTGACATTTGCGTATCGGCATTTACACGAATACCTCCCATCATATAATGCGTGGTAGGGCCAATTTCCATGGGTTCTTTAGTAATATCAATATCAGCCAGCTTCTTAAACATATGAAACATGCCCGGCAGTTTTTTCTTTATATGTTCTTCCGGATTGGAGATCTTTTTCTTTATCCATGAAATATCGAGGAAAACACCGCCATGCGGACTACCTCTCCCTTCTTTTATTTCACGAACAATACACCGGGCCACATGATCACGGGTGAGCAGTTCAGGTGGTCGCTTGGCATTTTTATCCCCCTGTATATACCGCCAGCCTTCTTCTTCGTTATCTGACGTCTGGTTTTTGTATGCTTCAGGAATACTATTAAACATGAACCTTTCCCCGTTCTTATTGAGTAAAATGCCCCCTTCGCCGCGGACCCCTTCTGTTACCAGTATTCCACGAACACTTGGTGGCCAGATCATTCCAGTGGGATGGAATTGTAAGAATTCCATGTCTATTAATTCTGCACCGGCGTCATAAGCCAGTGCATGGCCATCCCCTGTATATTCCCAACTGTTACTGGTGATTTTAAAAGCCCTGCCAACGCCACCGGTCGCAAGTATTACCGCTTTTGCACGGAACGTTTTAAACCGGCCTCTTTCTCTTTCATATCCGAATGCGCCAACAATACGGTCACCATCCTTAAGTAGTGTGATGATGGTACATTCCATATGCACTTCTACACCCTGGTGAATACAATGGTCCTGCAAGGTGCGGATCATTTCCAATCCTGTGCGGTCGCCTACATGAGCCAGTCTGGGATATTTGTGGCCGCCAAAATTCCGCTGCAATATTTTCCCATCTTTGGTGCGATCAAATAATGCTCCCCATGATTCCAGTTCATTGACACGGTCAGGAGCTTCTTTTGCATGCAGCTCAGCCATGCGCCAGTTGTTGAGATATTGCCCGCCACGCAAGGTATCGGTAAAATGTACTTTCCAATTATCCCGGTCATCAACATTTGCCATAGCTGCAGCAATACCCCCTTCTGCCATTACCGTATGAGCCTTCCCTAACAGTGATTTGCAAACCAACCCTACGGTAACGCCGTGAGCAGAAGCTTCGATAGCAGCACGAAGACCGGCGCCACCGGCACCGATCACAAGCACATCGTAATTATATGTGTCGTATGATGACATTAAATTATTCTCCAATCCGTCCAAACACCCATTGAACAAAGCCTTACATAAATATCAGTAAACCCAACCCAAAATAAACTCATCCATGCCCAGAGCATATGTTTCCTGTTCAGGCAGCTTACACATTTATACAAATTACGGCGCACTGGTTTTCCGGAGAGACGATCCATAAATCCGCCAACAGCATGACGAAGCGAATGACAGCCTAATGTATATCCTCCAAGCAGCACTGCATTGACTGCTAATACCAATGTGCCGGTACCAACGCCAAAAGACTTTACACCTGTAACAGGATTGGTAAACCATAATGCTTTCCAGACATCAATGGAAAGAAAAATAATAAAGAGCAGTGCGATATACATAAAGTACCGGTGAATATTCTGAATGATCAGCGGGAATGAATTTTCACCCCGGTATTTTTTGCGTGGTTCGCTGACGGTGCAGGAAGGCGGATCAGCCCAGAAGGCTTTATAATATGCGCCACGATAATAGTAACAGGTGAGCCGGAATAAACCCGGCGCCCATAAAATCAGCAATGCCGGCGACCAGGGTAGCCATGTGGGCCACCAGCCTGGTTTTGGTCCAAACCAGCTATGTGGTGAATCGCCGAACAATTCAGGTGAATAAAGTGGTGAAATGTAAGGGCCGGAATAATAGTGTTTTCCCTGGAATGCCGCCCAGGTAACATAAACTACAAAAGCAGACAGGCCGATGAATGTAAGCAGTGGTTTCACCCACCAGGCATCTTTGCGGCTGGTATAACCAAAACGATGGATTGGTTTCTCCAAATTTACTTCGGCCATATTAGGTGCTAATTATTATGAAGGATAAACCCGCTGCACCATCTCTCTGTCACTAAAAAAATCAAGTTTAAGTACTTGTTGCCGAAGATAATTCAAAAGATGGTAAAACAAAAAGAGGCTGAATATGCCAGAGGATATTCAGATCTTCCGCTACCAGGGAAACTGTAGCAGGAGCAAAATAAAACCCGGGCGTGTTGCCGGGGCTTTTGTTAGTGTGGGGGCGTCCTTTGGAACATCTTGGTAAACACCCTTAATCCTGTTAAGTACATGATTTATACTCATATTGATATCGGTTTACGCTATTCTATACCTGTCTAAATCGGTTCTGTTCGGATATTTATGCGCACGGTTCTGCGCACGCAAGAACCCGTTTTTCGTCCAAGTTCCGGTACGTGGGGGTAGGCACCGGTTCATTTTTTTTTAGTACAGACAGGAAGCAAGACATAGCGATAAATCTTTATTCGCTTTGGTTTCACCCTGCACTTTTTTCCTGACTGTAAATACTCTGACGGAATGAAATAAATTAATGCCTGTAAGTAATGCGGGTATAATTTGTGATACCACCTGACGAATTTTCTCTAATAATCGACAAATTGTTTTCATCAAGCTGATCCACACTATATATAAGAGGTAAAGAGCTTCCTGTCATGGTCAATTGAATTCTTGTCTCTCTGATTAGAAAATTCCAGGTTCCTGTTGCAATAATCTGTGGGTCGGTAGGTGCACATTTAGCAGCACCCTCATTTCTCTCATACGTTGCATTTACACGAAAAACATACTGGTCATCACTTTTACAGTCAGGTGTAACGGGCAGTAAATTTGGAAGCCATATGCCCCCGCTTTCTCTTGATTTATGTTCACTTATCACATGCTTCCAGATGCCCTGTGTAAGAAGTTCTGTTTTTGATTTTATTGGCTCAATAGTAATGTTATAAGATATTTTTGCTCTTTCACTATAATTACAAGTTTGATCTCCACTGGAGATGTAATCCTGGCTTTTATATTCTCTTGTGCTTAAAGATTGGCGTACCCTATATGAATTACCGGACACACAAACTTCATCATCTCCTCCACCGCAAACCGCTTCGTCATCATCCCATATTTCAATGATAGGAGTTATTAAGTCCTGACGGGTAGTAGTTGTGAATTGCCAGTTGAGTCCCCGCAGGTTATTTCCTTCCCGTACCGGAAATGTTTTAACTTTTTCCCCAATATGTATTTTCGCATAAAAATCCATTTTCCCGTTGCAGGCATCCGTAGAAAGCGCTGTCAGGCTATTAATAGTTACGGTAACCTTTGCCTTGTCTTGTGCCTTTACTATAAACGGCATTAAGATCAGGAACATTGAAAAAAGCATAATTGCTGTGATTGTTTTTTTCATTATTATTATTTTTTAATATTATAATTGTAGTTCTATTAAGTTTCTTTGCGCTATTAATCCTTATTCACCCTGGCCTCACTCCCACACTTATTTCCTGATTATGAAGACCCTGGCGGAACGAAAAAATTAATGCCCGTATGTAGTGCGGGTATAAGTTGTCATGTCACCTGTAGCGCCAACCGTGGTTAGTATCAATGTATTTTCATTAAGCTGATCTATACTATATATTATAGGGTTTGAGCTGTAACCTGTCAGGGTGATTTGAATTCTTGTCTCTCTGATTAAAAAATTCCAGGTTCCCAATATAATACTCAGTGGGTCGGTGGGAGAACATTTAGTAGCACCCTCATTTCTCTCATACGTCGCATTTCTATGAAAAATAAAATAGTCATCTGTTCTGCAGGAAGTGGTAGTAGGATTGATCGGAGTTGCAACTAATTCTTCCCATGGCCCAGAACCAGTTTTATACTCTTGTTTCACTTGTTTCCAGCTGCTCTGGGTAAGCAGTCCTGTTTTTGTTGGCTCAATAGTAATAGTATAGGTTATACCAGCTCTTTCTGATCCGGCTTTAACAGTTCCAACGGAACGAAAGCCCTGGTTCATATATGCTCTGGTGCTGAAAGATTGCCGTATTTTATTTAAATTGCCGGACACACAAACCTCATCATCTGCTCCACCGCAAACCGCATCATCCTCATCCCATATTTCAATGAGAGTACCTATTAATCCCAGATCGGTAGTTGTGGTGAATTGCCAGTTGAGATCCCGCAGGCTATTTCCCTCCCGGACCGGAAAAGTTTTAATTTTTCCCCCAATAGATATTTTCGCATAAAAATCCATTTCCCTGTTGCAGGCATCCGTAGAAAGTGCTGTAAGGCCATTAATAGTTACGGTGACCTTTGCCTGTTGTGCCCTTACGATAAAAGGAGTAACGCTCAGGAATAATGAAAAAAGTACAATTGCTGCGTTAATTTTTTTCATAATTATCTTTTTGAAGTTAGAAGAGCATTTCAATTTGGTTAGTTTCTTTAAATAAATCCCGGCGGCTATACTCACAATCATTCCTGTGACAACAGCAGTTTTTATTTTATGTGATACCTGCTTCAATCAATGATAATTTTTTATCAGGTATCATCTTCTTGCTTTTCAAATTGTTTTTTCAAAACTAGTTCTTAGTTACAACTTCAGGACAACTATTCAACTTTTTATTATTTACTGCCAGCCCGCAAAATAGACGGGGACACTATGGAAAGAAATCGTCAACGGGAACAGGAAGGTGATCAGCGTCCAGGATTCTTTCATTGTCCTTGAAAGTAACGTTTGTTGTAAACGCCTCAAAATTAAAATCAGCTGGCTGTTGCCGGAGATAAACCCCAATTACATTGTGATGTATATTTCCATCTGCACACCTGCCGTTGGCATTGATGAGTTGAAGCCCGCATAAATCGGCATACCCTATTTCAAACTGTGTAAGTTCTAACCATGCACCTCCATTCATTACGGTAACATTAATCCCACCACGATTTCTGCCATTTGCACACAGCACTGATTTGGTACGAAGAATAATAACATCGGTTCCAATAAACCGGGCACCGTCATGTATGGAAAGCCCACGGATTACATTGTCTATAATTTTTATCCCTTGTACCCGCAGGGTAGCGCCATTCCGGGCTTCTATTGCCGCCAGTCCGTTAGTAAGAATGGTAGAAGAATCACAATAAAAATAATCTATCAGAGCAGGACTGTTTTTTTCTGCCAGCATATTTGTTATCTCAACAACTGTATTTGCCCCATCAGCCATAAGGCCCTGCACATTCCGTTTCAGTTGCACATTTACCAAACTGGCAATGGTATTCTTAATAAAAATACCGGTGCCATAACATACAGTCTCTTCAATATTCGATTTCCCGGTAGTTGGTATTACTCCGGGCAAAGTAAAAATAATGGTAGCATCATTAACGGTGAGAGTACCACCCCGCTGGAAAATACCGTAGCGTGTAGCCCTTGAGATTGTTACATTCCTTAAAATTGTTTTTGCCTCATTGTTGTTAACCACCACTGCACCAGGTGCTGCTGCATTGGCAATATGCAGGTCTTCTATTTTCAACTCAGTAGGATTATTGTTTGTTATCGAACCCAGCAGGATGGTTATGGTTGATTTTTTTCCCGGGCTACCCGGTTTTGTCATTCCACGAAGGGTGGTGTTGCCCGTAATAGACAAGTTCTCTTGGTAAGAGCCGGTACTGATGTTTACTATCACCGCCTGGTTGTTGCGTTTTGCTGTACTCAATGCGTCCATTATTTTCTGAAAAGGATGGAGTGTTGTGCCGTCGCCACCGGCAGCAGCTGCCTGGTTCACAAAAAAAATAGCTGTCTTTTTAACTGATAGTTGAGCCAGTACTTGCCCGCAGGTGAATAACATGGAGAGGAAAAGCCATGAAAAAAAACAATTCTTTATGAATATGAAGGAGCAGTATTTCATTAGCGATCATAAATAATAATGAAGTTACATTGTTTTAACCGGAACAACCCTGGCACAGACTCCTCAACAAGTAAGGGCCAAAAGAAATAATGCCATTTCCAACCAGATTCCTGCAAAAAGCATTTATACGACTACTAAAACCAAAAAGGATGTTTCCGTTACTGCGGCAGTAGCATTATTCCCCAATGCATATTCCAGCATGAAGTTCAGGCTTTCTTTTTCCACTGAAGAGAAGTTGACCTGGTACAAAAACGGTCACTTTTTTATACTGAATGGCGATATCATTGTGGGAGATGCCTTTCCTAAAATAATGTCATTGTCGGGGTAATAGTTAAATAAATTTTTGCTTTCCCTTGATGCACCGAACAGAAAAACCGTACATGGTTCAGCACACTGAATTAAAAAACCCACGACCAGCGTGGGTTTTATCGTTTTGACGTGGTGTGGGGCGGGATCGAACCGCCGACACAAGGATTTTCAGTCCTTTGCTCTACCAACTGAGCTACCGCACCTTTTATCCACCGAAGGCTTGCCGAAGGTGGATTCGCTACTGCCTTCGCTAAAAAGCTTCGGCAGTCAAGAAAGCTACGGTGGGCAAGCCGCACCATAGTTGATCTTTAAGTTTACCAGCTGACGCCTTGGTGAAAGCGGGGCTGCAAATATAGGCAGGATTGCCTGAATTCCTAAGACAAATGCCCCTTATATGGGATTTGGTCACGAAGGTATTCGGGATTGTTGTTTGTGCCTTTGAGTCCTACATTCCATATACGCTCAAAAACTTGATCCGCATGATTTTCAGCTGTTCCCAGTTGAAATTATAATCGGCCAGCTCTTCCTGGGCCACCTGCAGGGAGGAGGTTTCGCAACCCTTGAAATATTCAAT
>JANNUI010000216.1:0-3393 GCA_031395125.1 Chitinophagaceae bacterium
GTCTTTATATTTCTCTTTCAGTTTCCCCGCCAGGTCCCTTATATCCTTGCTGCTGTACTGCAGGTTGTTTTTAGAATCCACAAATTTATCTATGCCAATGCCGATGAAGCGCAGGCTCTCCTTTTGTCTTACCGCGGGAGTATAATTCACAAGGAGCGGAATCCGGTAGCTTTCGGTGCCAGCCCTGTTTGAAACAGATGCCTGCAGCTGATTTTTCCCTTCCGAAAGACGGACGGTGATAGAGCTGTCAAAATGTCTTGCGTTTCTATTACGAAGACTTATGCCCTTCCGCCCAAATACAGGGACTTCATTGACCCATATATCGAAACGATCAAGACTATACATTCCATCTGAAGCATGAATTTTTACTGTGAGCCTGCCGTTTTCCTGCTGGTAGCTGACCGCATCCCTGTTTATAAAATCTGCCCGGGGAATATTATAACCACTTTTAAAAGAAACGGTATTTATTCCAGATCTTTTTATCCTTTTTTCGTAGGCTTTTCTATATGCTTTGATCAACATCGTGTCTTTACTCCGCATCGCTTCGAGCACCAGGTCGGGGCGGTTCAACCGGATATCAAATTGCTCAAACGAAAGATATTGGCCTCCCCACCGGAACAACAATGTTTGCACCGCATCTTTGGAAGCAGCGTAATAAGGCTTATCAGCGAGCTGGATAAAATAATCATGCTCATTTATCGCCAGTGCCTTTGCCCTGAACTGGCCGGCCCGCAGATCATAAAACTGCAGTTGCACATTGTTTATTACCAGCAACCATTTCCCATCCGGGGATATGCTAAATCCATTTCCGGGAAATTCTTTTAATGACCGGAATCCTGTTTTTTCTTTGCCCCATATTTTGATCCTGTTATCAGTAGTTCCTGTAACAAACTGGTTTGTACCCGGAATAAAAGCGGCATTTTTTGCCAGGGCCTCATTCGTAAAAACGGTATCAACTACAGAAAGATCTTTCATACTTCTAATCACAACATACCTGTCCATATAGGTTCTGAACAACAACCATTTTCCATCCGGGCTGAAGTGGTCAAAATCGCTTTGCCAGAGGTTCTGGTAATAATACCCGCCCATGTAAGTGACACCATATTCAGTTGTTGATCTTTCGCTGAATTGCTCCGCCTGCTTTCCGGTTGTCGTTTCAAATATCCGGGCAGTGGCCTGCTCACCCAAAATGAATAAATAACGGCCGTCGGGACTGAACTGGCACCTTACTATATCTTCTTCACCCAGGTAATTTTTAAATGTTCTTCCCGTACTTAGTTCAATTACCGCTACAGCACTTTTGCCAAAAATATAATAAGCATATTTACCATCATTGCTGATAGCTGCATTATTCATCATATAATGCTCCTGCATACGAAAGAGTTGCTTTCCGGATACAGCATCCAGCACCAAAAAAGATGAATCGGCCGTCATCACAAGCTGGCTGCCATCGGGACTATAAGACACTGTATTAATTCCATTCCCGGGCAGTGTCAAAGTAATTTGACCGGAACCGGCCTCTTTCACTACTGCTTTCCCGTTCTTTGTAACAAAGAGAATATTTTTCCCGTCTTTTGAAAACCCGGCATCTTGTATAATTGAAGTTTCTTCAAATGTCCTGGTAATTTTCCCCCTGGCAATGTCCCACAACTTCGCTGATGGTTCATTGGATAAAGTAAGCACCTGCTTTCCATCAGCGCTGAAAACAGCTTTTACCAAACTATTGCTATGGCCTTTCAGCTCAGATAGTACTTCGTTCATCCGCATATTAAAAACCCTGACCGATCTTTTCCCGGTAACGGCCAGGTTTTTCCCATCAGGGCTAAAGACTGCAGTCTTTCCCTCCAGGGAGTGAATGAGTTTTCCTGTCTTCATTTCCCACAGTTGTGCCGTGCCTGAAATAGTTGCCAGGTGTTTATTATCAGGACTGAAAACCACAGAACGAATATCCCAGCCTTCACCGCGGAATGTACCCAAAAGCAGCCTGCTTTTGGTGTCCCACACATAGGTTACCGAATCATAAGGGTCCGTTCCCCTGATAAATGACGTACCCCTCTCAAGAAAAATATATTTCCCGTCTTTACTGAAGTATCCTGAAATATAGCGGCTGATCTCTTCATTAAAGCGATGGAGCGTATTTCCGCTTTCAACATCTGTTAATAATAATCCTTCTTCAGTTTTTGAAAGGATGTATTTACTGTCGGGGCTGAATACAACCGTACCTGAAACAGACAATTCAAGCAACGAACCATCGTGGACCTGCCATAGACGAAGCCGGTTGGAATACCGGGGATATATGATAACATATTTTCCATCCGGGCTGAATATGGCAGTATTAAAATTTTCAAGACGTTCCTGTTTCAGGGCAAGTAATTGACCGGGAGCCAGGTAAAGAAATAAAGAGCTGTCTGTTTGCAGCAATATGTATTTCCCGTCCGGGCTCACTGCTATTGATCTCTTACTGAAATTATTGATTACTTTGTTTTGAAATTTGTTCAGCACCCGGCCATTTGATGCATCCAGCACTTCAGCATTGATCTCTGAGTGTGACCATCCCCGCTTTAAAAGAATATGTTTTCCCCCGGCACCATATTCCAGGCTGGCAAGATTAGTATTTCCTGCTTTAACGGCATAGAGCATTTTTGCAGTAGGCAATTCCCATTTTTTCAAATAACCGTCTGTGGTTAATGCAATAAGGTAGCGGTTATCATCACTTAGCAGGGTAGTATTACCGCTGTTGATAATATGTTCGGGGGTGTGCAACAGGTTGGAAAATGTATGCAGCAGTTTTCCTGAATATACGTCCCAGAGCTTGGCTGTATTATCATATGAACAGGTAAGGATGAATTTACCATCCCCCACGTATTCGGTCAGGTAAATATCTTCTGTGTGGCCTACGGGCAAAATAAGTTCTGGCTGCTGACCGTTTGCATTGTTGCTCAAAGCAAAAGAGAAAAAGAAACAGAGTATAGTTAACCTCGTTGCCGGCACAGTAAAGTTTTAAGAAAGGTAGTGTTATCCGTTGGGGTTAATGCTTCCGGAAATTTGGTATTTTATCGGTTCCTGGCGAACTTGTCGGTCTCCCCCTATACCATTTTCCGGCATTTTTTTAAAATAATACCCAAAATATTAGTTTTTTAATACTAAATCATTTAGTTTCGCTGTGGCTAAAATATTTTAGCATACAGTACGCAAACAATTAATTTTAACGCATGGCAAAAACAGAAAAAACCACCGACATGACGAACCCCAACAGCGAAAAACTGAAAGCTCTCAAGCTTACGATGGATAAGATTGAGAAGGATTATGGCAAAGGAAGTGTAATGATGATGGGTGATAAAGCCGATACACTGCAGGAAGTAATCTCCACTGGTTCTATCGGGCTGGATGTGG
>JANNUI010000007.1:0-2654 GCA_031395125.1 Chitinophagaceae bacterium
GGGGACGGTTGATGATTATATTGCAGGCCGATAATCATACGTTCATTTATAACATTCCCCGGCTGACCGTTAGCCTCCATTTCGGCAAAAATTTGTTTTACATACAATCTGTGCCGCTCATGTGTTGACATGGTAGCCATACCGATTATTAATTGCCGATTGCCAGCGTCCATCCATTCCCAAATAAAATCTTTAGCTAATTGTATTTCTTCGGAAGTCGGGTTAAACCCTTCTATACCTTTATCCCCTTGTCCCTGTTCCTGTTTCGTGGCCCCGCATGGAGAGGGGGAAGTGAGCTGAGCGGTTCATTATTTAATGAGATGAATTGGGGGTGAGGTTAGTTTTTCCGGAAAGCCCAGCGGATCATTTCCTTCCAGGATGGTTTTTTGCCATACATCAGGATGCCTGTCCGGTAAATTTTTGCGGCAAACCAAACAGTAAAAATGAAACCCAGGATCAGCATGGCCATAGAAAGGCCCAATTGCCACCAGGGAACGGTATTAGGAACACCAAAGGGTATCCTTGCCATCATTACGATGGGTGAGCTGAAAGGGATGATGCTTGCCCAAACGGCTATAGGACTGGTGGGATTTGCAATGGCCGAAGTCATAATGGCGATCGAAAGGATGACCAGCATAGTAATAGGAAAACTCAAAGACTGTGCTTCCCTCATATCTTCATTTACGGCACTGCCAATGGCGCCATATAAGGAAGCATAGAAAAAGAAGCCAGCAAGAAAATAGAAAGCAAAACAGAATAATATCAGGGGGACATTTACACTGGAGAACAATTCCTGCATATTACCCACCATAGCATTCACAATACCGCTACTGCCAGAAGCCTTGCCAACATTATAAACGATCAGTACAAATGCGATCCACAATAAGAATTGGGTAAGTGCGACCAATCCAATGCCCAGTATCTTCCCCAGCATCATTTGAAAAGGCTTTACGGACGAAACGATCACTTCTGCAATGCGATTGGTTTTTTCTTCCATTACTCCCATCATTACCTGTGAGCCATAGATCAGTAGTATCAGATAGATAAGTAAGCCGCAGGCAAAGGCGATACCCTCAGCGGTTTTGGCGTTGGCTTTTTCATCATTTATATTGCTTGACGAAACACTGATACGGCCACCGGTCAGTATTTTACTTTTTACTGCATCAATACCCAGCTTTTCATTTTTTACTTCATCCCAGATACGGTTTAGTTTGGCTTCCACTCCCGCCGTGGTACCGCTTCCGTAAGATTTATTTGCTTTAAATAAAAGAGAATCTGTTTTTCCGGACTCCCAGCTGATGGCCGGAATCAGGATGTATCCGTCAAAACCTGCTGCTTTGTGATCAGCTACTACTTTATCTGTATTGTCCTTTACAAGCGCTAAGGTGGAGTTCCTGTAAATACCGTTTTGTTTACTTAATGCACCCTCTGTAAAATAGCCCGATGAATCTATAATAGCCACATTCAGATGTTGCCTGCTTTTTTCAGCAATATATCCCATACCGAAAATGAGGGCCAGGTAGAGGAGCGGAAACAACAGGGTTGAAATGATGAATGTTTTTTTCCGCACCCTTGTCAGGTATTCCCTTTTTATGATAAGCCAGATCTTGCGCATATGGTTATGGGTTGATAAGGTTAAATGCTTTGCCCGAAGGACTCTCCAAAGGAGTCCTTTCAGACCTTTTGGAGAAATTGCCTGGCTGAAGGCGTTCCTTCCACCAGTTTGATGAAAATATCGTTGAGCGAAGGAAGGATCTCATTGAAGGATTGCACGGCAACGCCATGGCTCAGCAAGTTTTGAAGGACATCGTTCGGGGTCTTTCCTTCCCTGATCTTAACGATCTGGGAATGATGGGCTGACCCAACTACTTCAAACGGTGCAAGTCCGTTTTGATCCGGCAGCAATTGCGCTGTGCCGATGCGGAAGAGGTTCTCTTTAAAATCCTGCTTAACCTGCTTAACCGTGCCGTCCAGGATCTTCTTTCCTTTATTCACCAGAACGATATGGTTGCATATTTCCTCCACCTGCTCCATCCGGTGGGTACTGAAGATGATGGTGGAGCCGCCCTGTGCCAATTTGAATATCTCGTCTTTGATCAGGTTGCTGTTAACCGGGTCCAGCCCGCTGAAGGGTTCGTCAAGGATCACCAGTTTGGGATTGTGCAGGATGGTGGTGACGAACTGCAGTTTCTGGGTCATTCCTTTGGAGAGGTCTTCCACTTTTTTGTTCCACCAGGTCTCCATCTCAAATTTTACAAACCATTCTTTGATCCTGGCCAGCGCATCAGCCCGCCTCAATCCTTTCAACTGCGCCAGATACAGGGTCTGTTCCCCGATCTTCATCTTTTTATACAGCCCTCTTTCCTCCGGCATATAACCGATATGTTCTACATCATTTACAGGGTCAAACTTTTTTCCGTCGAAAATGATCTGCCCTTCGTCGGGGTAAAAAATGCCGGTGATCATCCTTATCAGGGTGGTTTTACCGGCGCCGTTAGGACCCAGAAGGCCGAATATCTGTCCTCTTTCAACGGTCAGGCTGATATCGTCCACTGCTTTTTGGGAAGAGAAATGTTTTTTGAGGTGTTGGAGTTCCAGTATGGGCATAAGAGGAAAATTATGAGTCAAAATTAGTTTTCCTGACGAATTGATCG
>JANNUI010000040.1:0-4835 GCA_031395125.1 Chitinophagaceae bacterium
CATCAAGGAAATAGCGGTCATGGGTAACGAGCAGCAGGGTTACATTTTCCTTATCTAAATAATGTTCCAGCCATTCCACCATTTCCACATCGAGGTGATTAGTCGGCTCATCCATGATGAGCAGCACATGCTTGTGCTCAAAGCCGATGTCGATCAGTGTTTTTGCCAGCGCTACTCTCTTCCGTTGACCACCGCTCAATCTATTCACCGGCTGAATCAGGTGATGGATATTCAGTTTACCCAGCACCTGTTTTACTTTGGCATCAAAATCCCAGGCGCCGAGTTCATCCATTTTGATGATGGAAGCGTTTAGCTTATCCGGGTCCCCTTCTTCACTGATAGCCTCAAATTCCTTGATGGCATTGATGACAGGATGATCGTGAAAGAAGATATTATCGAGAATGGACCTGTCTTCAATAAAGGAAGGCTCCTGCTCTAACAACACCACATCCACCTCTTTATTCACCCACAACCTGCCTTCATCAGCTGTTTCTTTCGCCGACAGTATTTTCAGCAAAGTGGACTTACCGGTGCCGTTTCTCGCCACCAGGGCGATCTTATCGCCTTCTTCTATATGAAAGGAAATACCGGCAAAAAGCGGCTGTATACCATAACTCTTGGTCAGGCCCTCAACGGAAACGTAGTGCATGCGGCAAATATACTTCAGCTGCCCGCAAGCCAGATAAGTAAACAAAGAATAACAGTAACGGCGATAATGATAATGAGTGAATATTTCTCCCTGCGGTTTCTTCGTTGGGTCTTCCTTGCAAATGATTCCACCTGCTCACCAGCCGTTTTATCTTCACCGGCCAGTTTATGAAGCTGTTTTACAATATCGCTGCTGTAAGCTTTGGGTAAAGCATGCAGAGCCCGTAACACAGTACTTATAATTTCCCTGGTGGTTTCCGGTTCGTTAAATACATGCAGCTTTTCGATCGTTGTATCCGGGAGCAAACCAAGCATGTATTCCTTCAGCCCTTGTTTGTCCATGCGGAACATATCCAGTGTGGAAACATATCGTTCGAGTTCCAGGGCCTGTTTCAAAACAGTAACAGGGGTGATGGTATCCTGCTTTTTCCTTTTCCCGGTGCTTTGTTCATACCAACGCTGCTGCAGGTAGTAGTCTTTTTTGGCGGGGTTGGTCAGTACTTCGTATGCTTCTTTTATTTCAACAAACCGGGTGGCAGCGTAAGGATCGTTGTGTACTTTATCTGGATGACAGGCTTGTGCCAGTCTCCGGTAAGCCTTTTTTATTTCCTGCTGGGTGGCAGAGGATTCTACTTCAAGAATACTGTAATAGTCTTTGAGATGCATTTGGGGATTTCACAGCGGTTAATATAAATAATTTCATGCAAAGACGCAATCATACAAAGACCTTTAGCGCTAAATCACGTAAAGACGCCAATCGATATTATGTGTGCAAAAGCATTTCTTTGCGACTTTGCGTCTTTGCGTGCAACCAAACTGACTATCAGCTATGAATTACTTCAGGTGTTTGGCAAAGAAATCCAGTGTTCGCTGCCAGGCCAGTTTGGCGGCTGTTTCATTGTACCGGGTCGGGGCCGTATCGTTGTGAAAAGCATGTTGCGTCCCTTCATAGATATACAGCTCGTAGGGGATATTATTTTTTTTCAGCGCTTCTTCATACACAGGAATGCCGGCATTCACCCTTTCATCCAGTCCGCCGTAATGCAACTGGATAGCAGCTTTTATTTTGACCACATCTTCGGCTGCCGGCTGGCGGCCATAGAACGGAACAGCAGCTTTCAATGCAGGAACATTCACGGCCAGGCTATTGGACATGGCACCACCCCAGCAGAATCCCACGCAGCCGAACAGGCCGTTACAGTCCTTCCTTGAAGGTAAATAGTCAAATACTTTGATGAAGTTCTGCAGGTTGTCCTCCGCTTTTAATTGCTGGAATTTTGTTCTTGCTTCATCATCATTCTCCGGTGTTCCCCCCAGCGAAGACAATGCGTTAGGTGCAATAGCCAGGTACCCGGCCCCGGCGGCACGACGAGTTACATCTTCGATATGGGCATTAAGTCCCCGGTTCTCATGTATCACCACCACGGCTGCATATTTTTTATCTTCTTTGGGCCTGGCTACATAAGCCTGCATGTCGCCATTGATTCCCGGATAAGTGATCCTTTCCGTAAATAGTTCCCCATCGCTGGTAATGGCCGCATGGGCATAGTTCACTTCCAGCATGGGCAGCAGCGACATGGCTGCGACGGTGCCCCCTGCAAGTATGGCAAGGCGTCGGAGAAATTCAGTTCTGCTCAGTGGTTTGTGGGTGTACTCGTCGTACAGGTTGATGATGCGCTGGTCCATATTGTTGAATTGAGGATATTAAAGTTAGGAAGATAATGCAAGACAGATGATGTAGCTGTTTGAATCATGTATTAAGACTTATTTGCCTGAGTGTTTGTCATGCCGAGGTACGAGGCATCTCAAAGATTTCGACTTTCTGATATGTTCTGGTTTTTGAGACTCCTCCGCAGCCTGTGCTGAGGAACGAAGTATCGGAGTGACAAAGACTCGGATGGGTTGCAACTCAAAATAAAACACTGGCAGATGATAAGCGGCACGCTGCGGTTTTTAAATAGACTTATCTTTACCGGAAATCCCGGAAAATGAAATACAACCTCTTATTGCTCTCCATTTTGTTAGCAGCCGCCTGTAACAACAGCGGTGATTCAAAAGATAAAAAAGATGACACTGTTGCTGTACAGCATGACACCATGCATCATGCGCCTGCTACCGGCACTGTACCGGAACTGCCTGCTGTCCCGGAGGGGTCAAAAGTATTTTTTAAGAACCTGAAAAATAATGCCACTGTTACTTCTCCCTTTACAGTAGAAATGGGAACTGAAGTAATGAGAGTGGATACAGCCAACCTGGTAGTTGCCGGCTCGGGTCATCACCATTTGTTTATTAATGCGGAGGATTCTTTGGCTACAGGTGAAACCGTTCCAAAGGATTCAGCACATGTGCATTTCGGGAAGGGGCAAACAGCGTATGAGCTTTCGCTGGCCCCGGGAAAATATAAACTGACTTTGCAACTGGCAGATGGCCTGCACCGTTCTTATGGCAGTAAACTATCTGCAGTTGTAAATATTACTGTGAAGAAATAGGAGCAGGGGGCTTTTCTTTTTGAAAGCCTGCTGTCTTTATTGTTTAGCTGAACTTTGTTTTGATAAACAGCCTGAAGGCCGTCAATGAGGAGACGATCACGGTGCTGTAAAAGAATACCCGGATGATCTGCCGGTCGCCTTTGTACATCATCAGCAGGGTGGAGCAGATAAGCATCAGGCCCAGGATAAATACGAACCCAAGCCGGTTGATTCCCTGGCGCATGGCTTTGTTGGTATAACTGTCTTCCTGCAGGTTGATCTCATGTTTGAGCACACCCCGTTTCAGGTTGCTCATCACTTCCTTCACGTCACGGGGAAATTTGTCAATGAAATAGATATAATCCTCGGCCGAGCTGATGATCTTGTCCAGGATAACCTTCCAGCCAAACCGTTCCTTTATCTTATCTATGGCATAGGGTTTTACCATGTCGGCCAGTGAGATGCTGGCTTCCAGGTTCTCGCCGAACTTCTGTATGGTGGCGATCGTTTTTATGAGCATGAACAGGTTGCCCGGTACTTTCAGGTCGTATTTGATCAGTGCCTTGAATGTTTCGGACATCACCTGCGACATGTCCACCTGCTCATAGGAAATATAGCTATATCGTTTGATCACTTCGCTTATCTCAAATTCCAGGTCTTCGAAATGTTTAAAATAAGCCACCTCGCAGATATTCAATATGGCTTTCGTTAGTTTCCTGGAATCCTGTTTTGCAAAGGCCAGCATGAAGTTGATGAGGCCCTGTATCTGTTTTGGTTTCAGGGTGGCCGCCATTCCATGGTCGATCAGTACGATCTGGTTATCGCCGCGGATGAAGATATTGCCGGGATGCGGGTCGGCATGAAAAAAACCGTGTCTCAGGATCATCTTCAGAATGATGTGGGTGCCGTTCTCTGCAATTTTCTGGGTATTGAACCCGGCTTTCCGCAAAGCCTCCGGATCATCGGGCCGCATGCCGGTAACATGCTCCATGATGAGCAGCTTATGAGATGTGTACTGTGAAGCCACCATCGGGATATAACAGGTGTCATCATCCTGGAACATGGCGGCAAATCTTTTCATGTTCGAGGCTTCATTGGTGTAGTCCAGTTCCTTCATCATATTGTTGCCAAAATCTTCCACAAAGCCCAGCACATTAAAATGAGCCAGTTCCGGGTATGATTTCAGGGCCTGGCCGGCCAGGATCTTCATCAGCACCAGGTCAAGCTTGATCTTTTCCTTGATATTGGGCCTTTGCACTTTCACCACCACTTCTTCGCCGGTGAGCAGGGTGCCGCGGTACACCTGCCCGATGGAGGCAGAGGCCAGCGGCTTTGTTTCCAGGTTGGCAAAAACCTTTTTGATCGGGTCGCCGAGTTCATATTCGATGATGCGGATGGCGGCAACGCTGTCAAAGGGCCGGGCGGATGCCTGCAGTTTTTTCAGTTCATCCCGCAGTTGTTCGGAAGCCAGGTCCGGCCGGTCGGCGAGTATCTGTCCGAATTTGACGAAGGTGGGGCCCAGGTCTTCAATGATCATCCGGATGCGCTGCGAACGGGTGGTGAGTTTCTTTCCCTTGCGGTCGAAAATACGCCGGAACCAGCTATGGAAAAACCAGTTCTTGATGATATGTTTCAGGAAAATGAGGATGATAGCGAACAGCCGCAGTGTATTGCGTAAAAAATTCCTGGCCTGGAAGATCCACATAGCAGAAGGTTGGG
>JANNUI010000055.1:0-6703 GCA_031395125.1 Chitinophagaceae bacterium
CGGCTTTGAAGCCCACCAGTGTGTACACCCGGAAATTGCCGATGCGGTCGCTCTGGAATTTTAGCTGGAAGGGAAAGGTCATGATGATGGACTCCACCTTCTTCACCACTTCGGTCTGGTTATCTATATCCGGAAATTTGAGTTTGTAAAAGATATTCCGCTCCATGAACATCAGTTGCGGGTTGAAGCGCAACTGGAACCGGTCGGACAAACGGGCAGTGGCCATCAGTCCGAGTGAAAGGCCGCCGGAATTAGTCGGTTCGGCTACAAAAATGCTGTCGTCCTGCAAAAAACGGGGATGCAGGTGTGTATGGAAACGGGCCAGGTTCACACCTATTGTAAGGCCGAAGTAATAAGGTTTGGCATCATGATCGGACTGCATCATCTCTACTTTCGAATAATTATACTTGTACTGGGCGCCTGCAGTTGAAGACAGCAGCAGGCCCCCGGTCAGAAAAACCAGCACAACCCATATTTTTATCGGGACTTTCTTCCGGAGTAGATGCAACATATTCCTAAAGTGAGCGGTTGAAAACCGGTATCGGTAAATCCCGCTTTGTTTAAAATGTCAGTAAATAAATGGCGGTCCGGAAAAGCATTGGCCGACTCGCAGAGGTACTGGTAGGCCGCTTTATTTTGCCTGAACCAGCGGGCTACCTGTGGGGCCACAATACCCATGTACATGTTATAAAAAGTTCTGACCGCCTTGCGCCGGGGTTTTGAAAATTCGAGTACCATCAGCCGGCCTCCGGGTTTCAGCACCCGCCTCATTTCTGAGAGGCCTTTTTCCAGGTTTTCAAAGTTCCGAACTCCAAATGCCACCATCACGGCATCAAACGTATTATCAGGAAAGTTTATTGTTTCTGAATCACCGCTCTGCAGGTGGATTTTATCCACAAGTCCTTCTTTTTCAATCTTTTTGCGCCCCAGCTCCAGCATATTGGCTGATATATCAATTCCCTCAATTTTAACGGGTTTCAGCATTTTACAGGCTAAAATTGCCATATCAGCAGTACCCGTGGCCACATCCAAAATGTACGTTGGGTGGTCTTCTTTCAGCAACCTGATGGCTTTTTTCCGCCAGCTGATATCAATTCGGGCTGAAAGAAAGCGGTTGAGATGGTCGTACTGACCGGCAATACTGTCAAACATTTCAGCCACCTGTGCTTTCTTGTCTTTGGAAGAGTCTTTGTATGGAATGATATGGTCGTGGGGCAATGGGTTTGACATGGGGGGCAAAGATAAACGGAATAAGGGGAACGGGGGGTTAAAGAACCAAGAACCAAGCTCCAAGAACCAAAGAAGCTCCAAATTAAAAATTAAAAAAAGAACCCTAAAGGTACACTAGTTCCCTGCCTGTTCAAATGAATCCTATTGCATCTCATTGTTTCGTTTTACAAAAGAAGAAGATTAGAGAGTTTTATTAACATCCGGAGTCTAGTTTTGATTATTTACTTTTTAATTTCTTTGGTTCTTGTTTCTTTGGTTCTTGAGATTTACTTCGGGTATCTTGTTTCCGGGTGCTTACTTTTACAGCATGGAGGTCGTTTCAGCAAAATATGTCATCAGCAGCGCTACGTACAAACAATGCCCCGCGGCGGACAGACCGGAATATGCTTTTATCGGCAGGAGCAATGTGGGGAAATCTTCCCTGATCAATATGCTGACCAACCAACGGCAGCTGGCAAAAATATCCGCCACACCGGGGAAAACACAGCTTCTCAACCATTTTGAGATCGTTTCCAATCACCCTTCTCCACGAAGGGGAGAAGGGAAGGGGATGAGGTGGTATATCGTTGACCTGCCCGGCTATGGCTACGCTACTGTTTCGCAGCGATCCAGGAACAACTGGGAGAACATGATCGAGTCGTACATCCGCAAACGGGAGAATCTCGTTTGTTTATTTGTACTGATCGACAGCCGGCATACCCCGCAGAAAGCGGACCTGGAGTTTATTGCGAAACTGGGTGAGTGGAAGGCACCATTTGTCCTGGTGTTTACAAAAACAGATAAAAACAAACCAGGGGCAACTGTAAGAAATGTGGAGTCGTTTCTGCAAGTTTTGTCGGAACAATGGGAAGTGCCGCCGCCTCACTTTCTGACCTCTGCCACAAAAAAAACGGGGAGGAAGGATGTTCTTGATTATATCAGCGGCTTAAATGCTGGTTTTAGAAAGCTATAGAAGATAATAAATACTCCATTTGTGGTATTTATTGTTAAAGATTTATACCTATTTTGCACTCAATTACAAGCCAGTTATGAAAACAATCTTATCCGAAAGAAACATAGTGGTGGTGTTGTTTATAATGGTCCTCGTTACTTTTTCCCTGGCCCAGGAAGACAGCAAGAAGAAAATGACAAACATTTACACTGACACGGCCATTGAGCCTGCTTCCCGCTTTTTAGGGCTTTCTGTAGTCATTCCACCTGCGGCTGAAAACACCAGTCCTTCCTCTCACCAATAGTTTTTGCCTTGTGCCCGAATAGTATTGTTTATCTCACCTGGGTTCAATTATGATCAGGAAATTTTTTGTACTGTTCTTTTTACTACTATCCATTTCCGGTTTTTCCCGGGGGGACCAGTCACCCCAAAAATTCAAGAAAAAATCGGCTGCATCTGATTCGTTCCGCAGCCGGGTGAAGGCGCTGGCCGACAGTATTCAAAAAAACAGGGTTTCCATTGATCCGGTGATGACAGCAGAAAAAGTTCAGCCGGATACTGCGCCGGTTGTACAGCCGGAAACCGGGAAAGACAAAAAGGAGGATAGTTCATGGCTGTTACTGGCAGCAGGGGCTGCTGTGCTCGGGGCTTTCTTCTTTTTGTTCAGGAGGAAAAGGAAGTAAAAAGGAGACAGGTTCTTTTGCGGAGGGGTGCACCGCATTTTCAATACCACAGTTTTCAATCAGTTTACCACTTTGTTGGCACAACTGCTGCTTGCAAAAGCTTCCGGTTTGGCTTTGAATGCAAAGCCCATTCCCAGGATATAGCCCATTGCTTCTTTCAGCGCATCATTGCTCTTGAAATGCGGGTTGGTGTTGATGTCGGCATGCACTTCCATGTCCACATCGTACACGGTAAACAGGTTGCAGAGTTCATAGGCGACCTCAATGCTTTTAGCCACTTCCATCAGCATCCGTTCTTTGATAGTGAACTGCTGCCGGGTTTTGTCGTTGTGGATGAACATGAAACCACCGTGCCCTTCCCGCAGGAAAACGATCACTGTGGCAAATTCTGTTTCCTGGCCTTTCACCTGTGAGTCGGTGCCGATGCAGACCTTCAGCCTGTAACCGTTTTCAGTTTCCCGGCGGATGGCCTTTTCCACTGCTTCGAGGATGGGCATTTCAATCGGGTCACCATTAAATTTTCTCCAGCGCATATAAAAAAAGGTTTTCCCAAGATACAGGAAAACCTCTTAATTACAAAGGGTACGGATTATTGTCCCGCCCGGGGCGGGACCGGAAATCGTTTATTGGCGCACAAATTTATCGGTCCACTGGTTCCTATTGTCTGCAAAACGGATAAAGTACATGCCGCCGGTTATAGTGCTTGCGGGAATGCTGTTCATACCGGATACCAATTGCCCTTTGGCCGCCACTTTCCCGCTAACATCATACACAGAATAGTTATAGTGGCCGGGGCTGGTCACCAGGATAGTATTGTTCACCAGGTTACTCAGCAGCTTAGGCCTTGTATCCTTATCTGAATCGCGGAGGGTGACAACATTTGAATAATATGTATGGCCATTGTCAAATGTCACTTTCAGGCGGTACTGAACAGCATTGCTGATATGGGGGGCATAGTTGTAGCTGCGGTCGCCATTGGCTGGTTGAATTACCGGGTTAAAGTTTCTGCCATTGGTTGAGATCTCCAGTACCTGCTCCACTACCTGCTCATCGGCATCGATGATCCAGTTCAGGTTGTGACGGTCACCTGTTGCCGAACCCCGCAGTTCAAGTCTCCGCAATGGTAATGTGCCGGCCAGAAAACCGCCCTCCAGCGAATAGGAACCAAGGCTGGCATAGTTGGGTGCATATATATTGCCTTTTCCTTCAATCTTCAGGTAATACATTCCGGCGAGCATAGTTGAATCAATAATCGAATTGAGTAATGTGCCGGGGTTATATACGTTCAGTTGCTGCTGCGAAGCATTGTAGAGTGTTACCTGCATATCCAGGTTGGACCCGGAGTTGCCTGTTCCTACATTGTAAGGAATGGCATTCAGCGTAAAGCGGCCAACGGCCGGCAGGGTGAACTTTATCATATCCACATCGGTGTTTTGTGTTACCACGCCGCTTACGGTAAACTGGTTATTTACAAATGGGGCATTGGTTGATCCTCCGAAAGTATTGGCATGGTCATCTGTACGGAAGGAGAACCCGTTGACAGGGTCAGTGATCACAGAAAGGTCATTCTGGTAGCTGGTACAGCCATAGGGGTTGGGCCCGTTGTTCCAGAGTGTAAAATTTTTATAGTAGCCCACTCCCATGATAGGCGCCCAGCCGATCTCGCCGGTGCCGGTGCCATAATGATAATCGGATAGTTTGACACAATTGGCATCATAGCTGGCCTGGTGATACAGGCCAAACGTATGCCCGGCTTCATGCGCAGCTGCTTCGGAAATGTATTTTACATTGTTGACCCCTAAAGCAGCGGTAAATACAAAACAGGGGGTATTATCGCCCCAGTTGAACGAGCCAATAAATGCCACACCACCCGCTGCGCCGTACCACTCATGATTAACGGTAAGGATCACTCTCATCCGTTTGTTAGCCGGTGCTGCCCAGTACTTGGTGGAGTCGGTGGTGATATTAATATTGAAGGGACGGTAATCTTCGGCCACCCGGTTGAAGGCGGTGGTGATATTGGCGTTGGTCATTCCTGAGGCACCGCAAACAATAGGACCATTATAGTTCCATGCGGTATTGTCAACAGTGTGCCCGTCAAAATCAAGAAAAACCACAGCTGAAGCTGATGGGTAACTGCTCATTACCGGCACTTGTGCATTTGCTTTCAGTGTACCGATGAATATCAGTACCATCAGGCCGGATTTGTATAAGTTTTTCATACAAGGAGGATTTTGTGTTTTTTCAATAGGTACTAAGGATACGGACATAAAAACGGGTCAGTGATCAGAATTTTAATGATAAAATCTTATTCATTCACCAGGTCATAATAATTTCTTTTTACCAGCAAGTATTGCCCGTTCTGGCTTTGCAGCTCAAACAGGTCACCATGCTTAAAACTGATGATCCTGCCCCGGTAGGAGACAGTACCATTGGCGGCGGTGGTTTTAGAGATGGTAAAAGTGGCGCCATTGTAATTGGTGGACCGGATCACCATGCTTTGGGTGCTGTTTCCCGGCTGGTTTGCCGAAGACACCACTTCACCCTCAAACCGGAAACGGCTATCATCAGTGAGTTGCAGGGTGGCGGCCTTTCCCAGTGCTGTACTGAACAGCCCGCTGATATCATCGGCATTTAACCGGATACTGGCTGGCAGGCCATCAAATAACTTGGGTTTGTTGTAATCGGGCTCGTTCACGGGAGCAGGTTTGTCCTGTGCGTAAGAACCCAAACTGCATAGCGCTATGCTTACGCATAGTACGGTGGTACGAAGGCTTTTCATGTTGAACTTTTTTAAGTCAATAGGATATTGTTCAGCAGTCAAAAAACTCAACTGCAGTTTTCAGGGGGACGGTGATACAAGATTTGTGAAAGTTTTAAAAACATCCAAGCGATGAAATGAAATTCGCCGGAGATTGAGGAGTAGTACCCTGGGCCAATCGTAAAACTTCGAAAGGGCAGGATGGTTATCTACTATTAAGTATTGGTTTGTGCTACTTTTAGTATTGGTTTGTACTTAACATGACCAGGGTACAGGCATCTTTCGTTTCAATCCCTTTTTGTTTTGCCAGTTTGGCCAGTTCATCGTTCTCAGCGCCGGGATTGAAGATGATCCGTTTGGGTTGAAGCGAAAGGATATAAGTATAGTACTCCTCCTGGTGCTGCGGGTTCAGGTAGAGGGTTACGGTATCAATATTGGTAAAGGGTTCCTGCCGGGTGCCTATTGAAACATCCGCTACTTTGGTATTTCTTCTTCCCAGGGCCACTACGGGATGCCCATGGCTACGTAAACGCTGAATAGCGAGGAAACTGTACCGGGACGGGTTATCAGAAGCGCCAAGAACAAGGGTCTTTTTTGGGGTCATACTGTAAAATTATAACCAGATTCCATTTCAAAACAAATGATATTGTTTCCGGGGCACTTTTTTAATTATTTCATCAAGAGCTTCTTTTAATAAAGGGTAGCTGAACTGAAAACCTGTTTCGAGGATCTTTGCCGGAATGACCCAGCGACTTTTCAATACCAGTTCTGTTTCAGTTCCAATCAGCGGAGCTCCTATTTTCAGCATCCATTCAAAAGCCGGCAGGCCGAACTTATGACCTGTGGCTTTTCGCAGGATGGCCATAAATTCTTTGTTGCTGACAGGATTGGGCGAACAGCAATTATAAGTCCCCTGGATGTTTTCATGGGCAACTATCCACTCTATCATCCGGCAGGTATCTTCGATATGAACCCAACTGTACATTTGCCTGCCGGTTGCCTGTTTTCCGCCCAGGCCAAATTTCAGAAGATTAAAATAGGGAATGAGCACACCTCCGGGCCCCAGTGTTATCGCCATCCGGAGTGCAACCTTTCTGG
>JANNUI010000082.1:0-2190 GCA_031395125.1 Chitinophagaceae bacterium
ATCATTGAAACACAGGCGGGCGACGTATCTGCCTATATTCCGACCAACGTGATCTCGATCACCGACGGACAGATATTCCTGGAGGGTAACCTTTTTAATGCAGGTATCCGCCCGGCCATCAACGTAGGTATCTCAGTAAGCCGTGTGGGTGGTAATGCGCAGATCAAATCCATGAAAAAAGTGGCGGGTACACTGAAACTGGACCAGGCCATGTACCGTGAGCTGGAAGCTTTTTCCAAGTTCGGCGGTGACCTGGATGCTGCGACCAAGAATGTAATTGACAAAGGTGCCCGCAACGTGGAAGTGCTGAAGCAGCCGCAATACACACCGTTTGCCGTGGAGAAGCAGGTAGCCATTATCTACCTGGGAACAAACGGTCTGCTGAAAGATGTAGCGGTTAAGAATGTAAAGGCATTTGAAGAACATTTCCTGATGGAAATGGAAAACAAATTGCCGGATGTAATGGCCGAATTCAAGAAAGGGAACCTGCCTGAGGATGGAATTAAGAAGATGGTGGAGTTGGCGAACGGGCTGATACCGCAGTATAAATAATTAGAGCAACCAAAAGTTATCAATAGATGATCCTGCCATCGGGCAGGATTTTTTTTGGATATTCCCTGCAGAGACAGTCGAAATTCTACGATATCATTTTTGCAACTGGTATTGATTGTCAATACTCATCGTATAAATACTACAGAAAATACGGTAAATCTTACGAAAAAGTTCTCGAAAAACTTGCAAGTAAAAAAACTGCGTATTATGTTTGGGGCAGAATCGAACGAATCCTAAGAAAGCAACGTAATCCGACCATGAAACAAACTCCTTCCAAAGCGGGATATTACTTCCCGGTCTGTTTCAGCAATCATAAGCCGGTTTTCATTGCCTCCAGGGATAGCTTCGGAAAATAATATCCTAAGATTAAACTGTAAAAATTAATCTTAACCTTAATTAAAGCACGATGAAAACATTTACACTTTTTAAAAGAAACTTCTGGATCGGTCTGCTACTGGTATCAGTCAGCGCCACCCAATCTGTATTTTCACAAACAGGTCAGGAACTGGTGTTTAAAAATTCCTGGTTGTTATCCGGTACGGCCGGACAAGATGGAGCAAAGTATGTATTCCCTAATGTTAAAACGGGTATAGATGCTGTGCTTACTATTGTCGGAAGGTCTAATGCCACTGTGACACTGGATCAGCTTGATGAGACCGGTACCGGTTTTGATAATGCCTTTCAGCCCCGGATTGGTAAAAGCGGGGACGTACCGCCTAACAGCAACTGGTGGATGGAATTTGACATCACTTTTTACCAGGCCGGATATACTACTCCGCCTTATAAGGTGACCATACCAAATTTTAAAGTAACTGGCCTTGATATTGATGGGGATAATTCCGGATTAAGGGAATATAGCCAAATGAATGAGATCACCTCCTATACTACTTCAGCACCAACCCTTTTGACACCAACCTTACTGGCTACACTGCCTGTAAATCCTTATTCCAATCTACCTGAATATACATACAAGTTTCTGGGCCCCACTACCGGGTTCCCCGGGATTGATACAACGGCCGTTTCTGTGATGGTTACATCACAATATATGTATAAGAAAAGCATCACTTTCAGAATAGGAGCCCAAACGGGAAATAATGAAGCGAGTTCACCTTCCCGCCAAAACTCTGTATGGTTTAAGGAGTTTTCTTTATCCACCCTGCCGGTTAAACTTGCCTCTTTTACAGCCACGCTCAATAACAACAGTAAAGTGGACCTGAAATGGACCACCGCCTCCGAGCTCAATGTCAGCCACTTTACTGTTGAAAAAAGTTTTGATGGAATAAACTTTTCAGAAGCAGGTCTTGTGTTTGCTTATGGTAACGTCACAGATAACACAAACTATAGTTTTGCTGATAACCTTGGCAATACTTCGGCGACTGTGATCTATTACCGGCTCCGTACAGTGGATATGGATGGTAAAACAGAATACTCTGAAACAAGAATGATCCGTATCGGCAAGGGTAAGGAGAATACCATTTCAATCCTTGCTTTCCCTAACCCGGTCATTAATGAGCTCCGCATTACCATACCTGCAACATGGCAGAACAAAGCGGTTACCTACCAGGTATATAGTATCAACGGCCAGGTAGTAAACAGCAAACAAACCGGCAGCAGCAGCCAGACCGAGACGATCAATGT
>JANNUI010000151.1:0-1561 GCA_031395125.1 Chitinophagaceae bacterium
TACACACCGACTACGAGCTCCGGCCCCTGTCACCGCAAGATCGGCCGTTCGGCCCGGCCGCATATTCTGTAATGTATGTTTCATGAAAAAGCAGTCGCGCACCCCCAGCGACGGTCAGCCGCGGCAACCTCCATCCGAGCCCCGCGCCGTGCCGCAGCCACCGCTGGCGTCCCCTGGCCACGAACCCACGGAAGAGCACCCCCTCGATCCCGTTCCGCCAACACCGCCAACCTGGAAGACGATCACGGATCCGCCGCGCGTCTGAGCTTCTACTTCCGCGGTTCTTTGCGTGGCGCGAAGACTCGGTTGACGGCAGCGGAAGTAGAAGCAGCGTGGCAATCTTGTCGAGGTGCGCGCCCGCATCATCGACGCCCCCTCGCTGCCGACCTACGACCTCGGTGCCGATCACCCGTTCGCGCGGGACCGCCAAGCGGCGCTCTTCGATCTGCTGCACCGGCATCGACTCATCGACGCAGGTGACGCCTTGCCGGCCGCGCCGGCGACGCGGGACGACCTGCGCTTGGCGCACCGCGACGACTACATCGATGCCATCATCGAGTTGTCGGCCGCGCACCCGAGCCGCGACGCGATGAGTCGCGCCTCCAAGTTCGGCATGGGGTCGCAAGACAACCCCATCGCCAAGAACCTCCACACCGCCGCGGCGTCGGTCGTCGGCGCCACCCTCGCTTGCGTGCGCACCGTGCTCAGCGGCGAGGCTCGCGCCGGGTTCAATCCCGCAGGCGGCCTGCACCATGCGATGCACGCGCGGGCCACCGGATTCTGCGTCTACAACGACCTCGTGGCCGGCATCCATGCGGCTCTGCGCGCCGGCGTCGCGCGCGTGCTGTACGTCGACTTCGACGTGCACCACGGCGACGGCGTACAGGCGGCGTTCGAAGACGATCCGCGCGTGCTGACCGTCTCGTTCCATGAGACGCCCGAAGATCTGTTTCCGGGGACCGGCTACGTGCACGAGCACGGGGTTGGCGCTGGCCTGGGCTACACGCTCAACGTGCCGCTCGCATCGTTCACCGCCGACGAAGCCTGGCTGAACGCGATCCGCGACGTGCTGGTGCCGGCAGCACGCGCGTTCTTGCCCGAGCTGATCGTCAGCCAGCACGGTTGCGACCCGCACTTCAGCGACCCACTGGCGAACCTGCGCGTGACGACGCAGGCGATGGCCGAGGCCGCCAAGATCACGCGCGCGCTCGCCGACGAGCTGTGCGCCGGCCGCTGGGTCGCAACCGGGGGCGGCGGCTATCGGCCACACACGGTGATCCCGCGCGCGTGGAGTTGGGTGTGGGCGATCCTCGCTGACAAGCAACTGCCCGCGGCCATCGACGAAGGGTGGCGGACCGCGTGGCAAGAGCGCGCCGACGAACGCTTGCCGACCGCGTGGCCCGATGTCGCGCCGCACGATCGACGCAGCGCCGACGCAGCGGCGCGCGATGCCGCAGTGGTGCAACAGATCGTGCGCCGCGGCTTCGCGCCAGCGCGGTCTTGACTGCCCACGACCGGCTCAGCCGCCGGCGCGCTTCACGACGTAGCCCTTCGCGCCGAG
>JANNUI010000191.1:0-8579 GCA_031395125.1 Chitinophagaceae bacterium
GGGATAAACATATCTTGATAACTAATTACAATTTTGAATAGATCAGCCGGAGCCGCATCCGCTGTGTCGGGTGGTTTCCGCCGCCTACCATTACCCTGCCATTCGCTATGGAAAGATTTATATAGGTAACAGGAAAAAAGGGATCTGAAAAATCTGCCAGACCTCCGCCCACCACCCCTGTCTTGCCCTTTAATGTAAGGGGAGCAAAAAGCCGCAGGTCGAATGATGTTTGTGTGCCCCTGACGATATGCTGCACATAACGGGACAGGTTGAACTTCCATACCTTGATATTGTTGCCAAAACATCTGTTGCATTTCCCGGGACTGTACCGAATGTAACAAGGTCAAGGCCGCCGTTGGGGGAAAAGTCAAGCGAAGCCGGGATAGTGCGGTATTTGTAGGTGCCGGTGACGGTGGAGTCGTATGCATCCACATACAGGTTGGATGGCGGAGTGAATATCGCATAATTGGGGTCATACAGCTGTTCCACGATCAACTCAGCCCGGTGGATCACCCGGTTGCTGATCGCAGTCAGGTCGGGTATTTTGATATTCGCAAAACTGCCCGGTGATTTTTGAATAAAAACAACCGGCGCTTGTGCTGTTTGTCCTGCTGCCGTTGCTACCGGGGTGCCTGAATAATCCCTTCTCACATAATTGGCAGAATTGCAGCCGGAATGGAAATTAAAATAGGATACATTAAGCGAATCAAAGCTGCCGCTTTTCTTTGGCTGCCTGTAATAAAATGCCAGCTTGGTATTTGCGCTGTTCATATCCAGTCCGATGATGGCCCTGCCGGAACTTACCGACCGTAATGCAAAACCTTTGAACAAACTCCGGAACGCTGAATCAGACCTATATGCATTGGAAGTGTCGTAGTTCATCAGTCTCCGTGCAAAATTGGTATCTAATTTTATACGTACCTGGCCAGCCGTGGTGTCCCGGAACACTTTTACGGAATCATCCAGTATTGAAGGAAAAATTGTTTGTCCCACACCCCCGTTATTTAACAGGCCTGCACCATAAACAAGCGGCTGTTTCCTTACCAGGTAAGCAGAATCCGTTTTGAAGGCCTGTGTCAGTTCGTGCACATTGATGGTCTGGGGCACAAGGGAGTCGCCGTATCTTTCCACATAACCCAGTACGAGTACAACGGAATCAAGCCTCAGGCTGTCCTTTCTTGCAAATGGATAAAACCCGTAAAACTCCGGCTTCAGTTCCATGTACACTTCAGCGTCTGTTCTTCCAAAAATGGGATCGGTATTGATCCGGCCAAGAAAATGCTCTTCGGCCGGAGTCAGAAATAGTGAGTCGGTTGCAAGGCTGAATGTATCGTTGAAGGTAAATACGGAAATACTTGTGTCAAATGTATTAATGTTATCAACCGGCGGAATCAAACCACCACCCAGTTCAGTGAAATCATTGATCTTGCGGCAGGCCGAAAACAAAACAGCAACCGTGACGACGATTGCTATGAAAGAAAAAAACAGGTAACTTCTCTTCACAATACAGATTTAGTCAGGGTTAGAAATCCCCTCTCCACAATGGAGAGGGTAAGGGTTTTTTATTTGCCCGCAAGGTCGTTATACAGTTGTAAATAGTCTGTTAAATCTCCCTCAGGATTATACTGCAAAGTCTTCTTTCCCCGCACTTTAGAAAATTCTTCGACCAGTTTCTTTTCAATTTTTTCAGCCCCGAAAGTAATGGCATCGGCAAAGCTGGCACCGCCGCGGAACATAGCGGTATTAGTACCCTCTTTATACACTTCAAGATCCTTCTCTTTCAGCGAAGCATGGATCAGCGCCTTTTTTATTAACCCGCTGCCTAACTTCTCTTTGAAAGTGTTCTGGCCAATGGTATATACGATCTTGCTATGTGCAAACACCGGCTCTTTTTTGTATAAGGTCTTCAGGTAAGCAGGTATCAGACCTGTCATCCAGCCACTGCAGTGGATGATGTCAGGTGGCCATCCGAATTTTTTTACCGTCTCCAGGGCCCCTTTGCAAAAGAAGACAGTTCGGAGGTCGTTATCCTCGTACCATTTTTCATTCTCATCATGGAAAACAAATTTCCGCTTAAAAAGCTCTTCATTATCCAAAAAATAAACCTGCAGCCTGGCGCTGGGAAGGGAAGCCACCTTGATCTGAAGCGGCAGGTCATCATTATCTACAGAGACATTGATACCCGAAAGCCTTACTACCTCATGAAGGCGGTGGCGTCGCTCATTAATGATCCCAAAACGGGGCATGATGCAGCGGACTTCCAGGTTGTTGTCATTGGCTTTGATGGCCAGTTTATTTACGATCTCGGAAAACTCCGTCAGCTCCAGGTAAGGCGACATCTCATTGGCGATAAATAAAATTCTTTTCTTTGCTGACATGGGTGTCCCGTTTAGATTGTTCTTTTAGTAAAGGCGGGCAAAGGTAGCTATTTTGTGCCGAAATGAGGTTATTGTCAGTATTTGCTCTTTCCTTCGCCGTCCTTAAAGAGGTGACACCTGTAACAAGGGCTTCGGCTGGTAAATCAAATTTTTATAACGGATGATCTTATTTAAAAAAACAATAGACCTGCGCAAATGGCTTGATGCTCAGGAGGGAAAAGCGAAACATATTGGCTTTGCCCCCACAATGGGCGCCCTGCATCCGGGGCATTTGTCATTGATTGAAGCTTCGAAAAAAGAAAACCCCGTTACTGTTTGCAGCATTTTTGTCAATCCCGCCCAGTTCAACGACCCGAAGGATTTTGAGAAATATCCCATCAGCATCGAAAAAGATATTGACCTGCTGGAAGAAGCGGGTTGTGATGTGCTGTTCCTCCCCTCTGTAAAAGAAATATACCCGGAAGGAATACCCAGGACCATGCACTATGAACTGGGCTTTCTTGAAACAGTGCTGGAGGGCAAGTTCCGCCCTGGTCATTTCCAGGGTGTGTGTATGGTGGTGGATCGCCTGCTGGATATCGTTAAGCCGCATCATCTTTATTTAGGTCAGAAAGATTACCAGCAGTGTATGGTGATCACAAAACTTATCGAACTGACGGGCAAGGGCGACAAAATAAAAGTAAACATACGCCCCATCCTCCGTGAGACAGATGGCCTGGCCATGAGCAGCCGGAATATGCGCCTGAATGCGGAAGAAAGGGCCAAAGCAGCAACCATTTTTAAAACGCTACTGTTTATCAAAGAACATTTTCAGCCCGGTAAAATTGAAAAGCTAAAATTGGAGGCCGGGAATTTGCTGCTGCAGCAGGGTTTTATACCTGATTATGTCGAAATCGCGGGTGCCGATAGCCTCACAGCAGTAAATGAATGGGACGGCAAACAAAAACTGGTGGTATTGATAGCTGCCTTGCTGAATGAAGTAAGGCTTATTGATAATATGCTGATGAATAAAATCAGTAAGTGATGAAGTTCATACCGCCACAGAAAGTTTTAAATATATTTTTTTGACCATCCTGATCTATTTGACTTATTTGACCTTTTTGACCTCTTTACCTATTTTCGGCTCCAATGAACAAACGACTCCGCACCATATTCCAATACCTGTTCTTTCTGGGGCTCGGTATTTTCTTCGCCTGGCTGTCACTTAAAAACCTGGACAAGGAAAAAGTTGAAAAGATCAAACACGCATTTACCAATGCAAAGCACTGGCTTATCATTCCTGTATTTTTCATTCTTTTTTTAAGTCATTACGTTAGAGCCCTGCGCTGGCGGTTGCTGATCCAGTCGCTGGGCTACTATCCCTCCCGGATGAATGCCTTTTTTGCAGTGATGATCGGCTACCTGGTGAACCAGGGTGTGCCCCGGCTGGGTGAAGTAGTAAAATGCACCGTACTGAGCCGTTATGAAAAAGTACCGGTTGACAAACTCATCGGCACCATCATCCTCGAACGGATTATTGATGCCATCACCCTGCTGGTTATTTTTGGCATCACCCTTGTCATACAGCCTGACCTTTATATAAAGATCATTGACACTTTTTTTAACACCCCGCCTGAAGGAGAAGAGAAGAAAGTCTCTTACACCCTTATCACTCTTATCGTCATCGGAATTGCCATCGCCGTATTTTTTATCTGGATGCTTATCAAAAAGAAAACATTCAGTGATATTGCCCGTATTGTAAAAACAGCCGGCAGGCGGATAGCCGAAGGGGTCGGCGCCATCCGGCATTTGAAAAAGAAGAGGCAGTTTGTTTTCCTTACTGTTGCGCTATGGTGTCTTTATTTTTCGGGCGGCTATATCGGCTTCTTGGCCTTCCATGAAACGGAACAGTATGGGATCCGGGAAGCATTCACCGTTTTATCGGCAGGAAGTATTGGAATGATCGCTTCGCCGGGTGGTATCGGCGCTTATGCCTTTATGATTGAAAAAACCATGCAGTTGTATGGCCTCAGCTACCCTATCGCTGTTGCTTTTGGATGGATACTGTGGCTGGCCACGACGGCTGTTATTGTCATCGGGGGTTTGATTAGCTTTGTAGCTATTCCTTATTATAACAAAAAGCGGGAAATTGAAACGGGCTGACCTCATACCGGCTAAAATACTGACCACAGTGCAGGCAAAACAAAGGATTGCCCAATGGCGTTTGCTGAAGAAATCTATTGCCTTCACCAACGGGGTGTTCGACATTCTGCACCGGGGGCATATCTTTTCTCTTTCACAGGCAGCAGTGGAAGCAGATTACCTGGTCGTGGGGCTGAACTCAGATGCATCGGTAAAAAGACTGAAAGGAGAAAGCAGGCCGGTGAATGACGAGGAGTCAAGGGCCTTAGCGCTGGCTGCATTGCTCATGGTGGATGCGGTAGTGATATTCGGGGAAGATACACCGCTTGAACTCATCCAGGCATTAATGCCGGATGTGCTGGTAAAGGGCGGCGACTATACGATTGAACAGATCGCCGGCGCCAAAGAAGTTATGATACAAGGCGGACGGGTTGTTATCAATCCCCTGCTCGAAGGTTATTCCACTTCCCGTATCATTGAGCAGGCAAAAAAGGGCTGACGGGCTTCCCTAAAAACTTAATATCTTTCTTTTTTTTGGTTCCCTAACTTTATCCATTCCTGAAAATTTATTTGAATGGCCCATCACCACCCCAAACGAAAAACAATTGCCCGTGATATAAGCTGGCTTTCCTTCAATGCGAGGGTGTTGCAGGAAGCCGCAGATACAACTGTGCCGCTGCGGGAACGGATGCGCTTTCTCGGCATATTCTCCAACAATATGGACGAGTTCTTCCGGGTTCGGGTGGCCACCCTCCGGCGTATGATACAGTTTGGCAGCAAGGCCAACATGCACCTGGAAAACAACCCGCAGCAGATCATTGATGAGATACAGATGACGGTGCTGAACCAACAGGGCGAATTCTACCGGATATGGGAGGAGGTGATGGCCCAGCTGAATGAACAAAAAATCTATTTACGTACAGAAAAGGAACTGAATGCGGAGCAGAAAGAATTTGTCCGTAATTATTTTGAAGAAGAAGTCAGCTCGGACGTCATCCCGCTGATGATCGAAAGTATCCCCGAGTTCCCGGCCCTGCGTGATAAATCCATTTACCTCGGTGTGGTGATGTGGAAAAAAGAAAGTGCCCTGAAACGGAAATATGCACTCATTGAAATACCCAGCCGTACATTGGGAAGGTTTTCCATCCTCCCCTCCCCGAAACCTGATGAAACGCATATCATCCTGCTGGAAGATGTCATCCGGTTCAACCTGCCCGACATCTTTTCTTATTTCGGTTACGACCAGTACCAGTCTCATATCTTCAAAGTGACCCGTGACGCTGAGATCGATATTGATGAGGATGTTTCAACAAGTATTATCCAGAAAATAGAGAAGGGGATCAAGAACCGGCGCAAGGGACAACCAGTACGGTTTGTATATGACAGAGAAATGGATTCGGGCCTGCTGGAGTATTTAGTAAGAAGGCTCAATCTTTCCAAGCGGGATAACCTGATACCCGGCGGACGTATCCACAACTTCCGGCACTTTATGGATTTCCCGGAGCATGTCTTCAAAGAAAAGCGGCACCGGAAGAAACCCTTCGATCATCCGCTCCTCACTGAACGGCGGGTGTCGGATGTAATTATGGAAAAAGATGTAATGCTTCATTTCCCTTACCATTCTTTTCTGCCGCTGATAGACCTGTTGCGGGAAGCGGCATTTGACCCGGATGTAACGACCATTAAGATCACCTGCTACCGGCTGGCTCCGCAATCCAAGATCATCAATGCATTGATCAATGCAGTACGGAATGGCAAAGAAGTGGTGGTGATGCTGGAACTGCGGGCCCGGTTTGAAGAAGAAGCCAATATAGAATGGAAAAACAGGCTGGAAGAAGAAGGCGCTAAAGTGCTGGTAGAGATCCCAAACATGAAAGTGCATTCCAAAATTTGTGTCATCCGGAAAAAGACCAAAGACAACAACTCTATGCTGTACGGGTTTGTGAGCACCGGCAACCTGAATGAAAAAACGGCCCGGGTATATGGTGATCATTGCCTGCTCACATCCAATCAGAAGATCATGGGCGATGTAAACCGCATGTTCAATTACCTTGAGCAGCCCAAGTCAGGGTTGAATTTCCTCCGCGACTGCAAATACATCATACCAAGCCCTACCATTGTAAAGAAGGAAATGTTGCGGCTGATAGATGAGGAGATACGGCAGGCAAGAAAGAAAAAACCGGCCGCCATCACGTTAAAGATGAACTCCCTTTCTGATGAAGACCTGATCCAGAAGCTGTACGAGGCGGCAAGGGCAGGTGTGCAACTCAAACTCATCATCCGTGGTATCTTTTGCATGTACTCGGAACATAAAAAATTTGAAACCCCTGTCCGTGCCATCAGTATTGTGGATGAATACCTGGAACATGCAAGAGTGTGGGTATTTCACAACAGGGGTAAAGAGAAAGTTTATCTATCTTCGGCCGACTGGATGTTACGCAACCTGGAACATCGTGTGGAAGCGACCTGCCCCATCTGGCACGAAGAGCTGAAAGAAGAACTTAAAGCCATATTGGACATACAATTGCAGGATAATGTGAAAGCAAGGTGGCTGGACAACCAGTTGAGCAATGACTATGTGAGAACAACCAAAAAGAAGATCCGTTCACAGGTGGAAACCTATAATTATCTGTACAAAAAAACACAGACCCCCGTTGAGACTGGCCGCCGTTGATATTGGAAGCAATGCAGCAAGGTTACTGATAACAGATGTTATTTCCGGGTTGCAGGGCGCCCCGGAATTCATTAAAGTGGTGCTGGTCCGGGTCCCACTCCGGCTGGGTTTTGATGTATTTGACAAAGGCGAAATACCAACCGCCAAAATTGAGAAGATCATCAAGACCATCAAATCCTACAAACTGCTGATGGATGTGTACGAGGTAAAGCATATCAAGGCCTGCGCTACTTCCGCTATGCGGGATGCGGTGAATGCCAATGAAATAATCAAAAAAGTAAAAGCAGAGACGGGTATTGAAATTGAGATCATCAGCGGCGACCAGGAAGCCAGTTTCATTTATGAAAACCATGTGGCAGAAAGCCTTACCACGGAAGAGTCCTATCTCTACACCGATGTGGGCGGCGGCAGTACTGAACTCACCTTTTTTAGCGATGGCAAAATGATCTTCAAGAAATCATTCAACATCGGTACCATCCGCCTGCTGAAAAACCAGGTAGAAGAAGCTGCCTGGGATGAAATGAAAGAATTTATCCGGATTAAAACGAAAGGCTATCACCATGTCACCGTCATCGGGTCGGGTGGTAATATCAACAAGATATTTTCTATTTCAAAACGCAAGGAGGGAAAGCCGCTCACATTGGACCTGCTGCGTGATTACTATAAAGAATTCAGCAATCTTTCACTGTCGCAGCGTATCAGCCTCTACAAGCTGAGAGAAGACCGGGCTGATGTTATTGTACCGGCCCTGCTTATATACATCAATGTGATGCGATGGGCTGACGCGGAAGAGATCTATGTTCCCAAGATCGGCCTGGCGGACGGATTGATCCACACATTGTACGAGGAGGTAAAGCTGAAAGAGGTCGGGGCTGACCTATAGCAAATGAATAGTACGTTATTGGATGCCAAATCCGGAAAAAAGAAGTTACCTTCAAAACGATACCCCCTGGATATACTGTTCGATCAAACGTCCTGCCTGGAATGGATACATCAAATGTTGTTTTGATAATCATCTAAACTTCTGCACATGAAAAGGTCCACTTCGTTCACACCCTGCTTACTGGTGTTTTGCATGCTCATTTCAAATTTCCCTGGCATCTCACAAACAGGTTCTGATTTTAATGGGCTCTGGAGAACCAGCGAGGATGTATTGGTGAATATAAACCATACCGGGTCAGCCATCATCGTTAAATACCTGAACCCGGGTGCTTGTCCTACCGGTCATAATTGCGTGTTGGGGGGCGGTGCAGAATACTACCTGAAGGGTACCGTTGGCACAAATAATAAAATGGACCTGACCATGCTGCGTTGCACGCATAGAAAAGCCATGCGTGATGATGGGTTGTCAGACTATTGGACCAGTCCCTGCCAAGTAACATCCGTCACGGATAATTCAATTGCCG
>JANNUI010000204.1:0-3288 GCA_031395125.1 Chitinophagaceae bacterium
CGGGAAGAGATCACTTCCACTTTTTCTTTTTTGGGCCTGCTCACAGAATAGTTGGAAATCGTTTCGGAGAGGTAGATCATTTTCCGCTTACTGGTGTCGCCATCCTCAAAGTCCACTTTCTGCCCGAAGAATTTTTTGGGGTAGTCCCTCATCCGAAGTTGCCCTTTGGTATATACCCTGCATTGAAACGCTGCGGGGTTGTCCCGGTAGTATTTTCTTTTCTTTATAGCGTTGCGGATGATGGCGTAAGCCGGGTCTTCCCCGGTCTTTACCACCGCCTCCGCCAATACCACTTCCTGTTGCTTCAGGATAAAGTTTATTTCCTTATCATCATTATTAACGGCAACCGTTATTTCTTCTTTTTTATATCCCACATGCTGGCATACCAGCACATGCTGACCGTTCTCCAGTTTGATGGAGTATTTCCCTTCATTGTTGGCATGGGTCCCTTTATTGGTGCCTTTTACATACACCGATGCATAAGCAAGGGGGTTGCCATCGCCGCTGCTGATGGTTCCTTTTATTTTTTGGGATTGTGCAGCCAGAACATACAATAAGAGGAGCGATGTGATGATGGCCGGTTTCATATTACTGTGATACAGAAAGATAAGCCGGTTAAAGATTTTACCGGCAAGAGCTGTTGCTAATTGCAAAGTTTTAACTTCTCTTCTCTGTAGCCCGCAGGTAACTGCCTGTCATGGCAGCCAGGCCGGCAACAAGTCCGCCAATCAACCCCGTTACAACGATCAGGGCTATCCCGCTTCCCCCCAATGGAAGTATGGAGGCTACTTTTTGCGACAATACCCCATTGTTCTTCATATCGATCCACCAGGCTAGACCTGCCCACAGCAAAAAAACGCCGAGCAATCCTGCCAAAAAAGCCTTGCCGGCTTTCTGGTGAACGATGGCGGCAACCAGTAATGCTGCAATAGCGATCCCCCACCAGGGCAGGAAGAGGCCGCTGATGAACGAGAGCAGTGCTGTGAGTATGATTGCTGTCAGAAATTTCATTGTCGTATTGTTAGATTGTCCGATGGTTTGATTGTTATCTTAAAAGATGATGGTTGTTATCGTTTGCCTATTGTCCATTGCCTATTCACTCTTATTGAACTTCATAACCCATTTAATATTCTTATCCGTTCTGTCACCGTCCCGCATAAACCATAGTTTGTTGTAATTGCCTTCCACCCAGTCATCCACATAATTGTCGTAGAACTTGCTGCCAGGGTTACCGCTTTGCCCTCCGGGATAAACGCCGTAAGCTTCTGTCGGTGTTGTCAAATGAACGATCATGCGCCAGCTGGGGCCGTGGCTATGTGTAACGGCATTCACAATATTTCCATTACCTCCCACATTCAGTCCCTTTCTTGCAAATCCTTTCAGGTCTTTTATCAGGTGATAAACTGTCGGGTTTTTGAATTTTGCCCATTCCAGTTTGCCTTCCGCTTCTTTCTTTACTAAATCTGCTGTAGCTTTTTTAAATGCCGTTGTAACCACGTCAAACAAGGTTTCAACCTGTGGCGTATTGATATTATCTGCAAACTTCAGCACTGAATCCCTTTTCAATATTTCCATGGTGGTTTGTTCTTCCGGCCAGGGAGCCTGCGGGTTTGTTTTTGTCAGCTCATCCTTCCATATTTCCACTTCGAGGCTATCCCACCAGCATTGGTACACGGTTTGCCCTTTTGAATCAGGTGATGCATTCAGGTCCCATGATCTGAACAGATCCAGGTATTTCTTTTCCGCAGCATTCAGTTCAGTTTCTTTGATGTATTTCAACAAAACTCCCCTGGCATCTTCTGCCAGGCTGTTGAAATAATTGCCCTGCAGTGCTATCATATTCTTCACGGTAATGCCGGACATCGCCGACAACCTGTTTTCAATAGTGATGGCCCTTGGTGTGATATAGCTGCCGGGAATAAAATATGGATAGGTGGAATCGGCCGGTCGTTGGTTGGCGCTTTCCAGGAAACCTCTCTCCGGGTTTTTTGCATGCGGGTTTTCTGATTGCGGGATAAAACCCTGCCACAGGTAGCTACTGTCTTCTCCCGGCATCACATATAGCCCCTGCCGGTCCCAGCGGGCCGGGAACTTTCCCTGCTGCCAGATAGCGATATCCCCGGCTTTAGAGGCAAAAACAAAATTCTGACCGGGGCAATCAAAACTTTTAATGGCTTCAGCATAGTCATCATAATTCTTTGCCCGGTTGAGTTTGTAAAAGGTAATGCTTTCATTGCTGGGGTCATGCGCCACCCAGCGAACGGCGAGATTCCGGCCTTTACCAACACTGTCATTTCCCTGGAACCCTTCATCATACATCACAGGCCCGAAGATGGTATAGGCCACCGTGTCAATTACATCTTTTCCGCCCTTGACTTTTATTATTTCCTCTTTGCGGGTGGTTTTCTCCCATTGACCGTTAAACCAATATTCACTTTTAGTTTTATCCTTAAACCTGATCTCATAATAGTCCTTTACATCTCTTTGTGCGTTTGTTACCCCCCAGGCAATGCTGTCATTGAACCCGATGATAACAAAGGGACTGCCGGGCAATGAAACTCCATATACATTGCTGTTTGGCGTCACTAATTGCATTTCATACCAGATAGATGGAAGCGACAGCTCCAGGTGCGGGTCGTTACAAAGAATGGGAGAACCGCTTCGTGTTTTGCTGCCGGACAGCACCCAGTTATTGCTGCCATTATTCATGTCGGGTTTAGCGATTTCCTTTGCTGTTGCCAGATCCCTTTTATTAAGGTATAATGAATCGGCCAAAGACGGTTTGACCGGCACTATGCCTGGTTGATCAAACAGCGTTTCTTTGGGGACGATCGGCAGCAATGAGTCGGGCACCTGCGGATAAAGCAGCCGGAGTTCATCGGGCATAAAGATGGATTTGGCGTTGGTGTTGGCAAGGTCGTTCTCAGTACCGGAGGACAGGTTCTTCGCCATCATTTTTAATAGTAAGGCAGTACGCAGGTTGCTCCATTTTTCCGGTTTTATATTCAGCAGTTTGTATTCAATGGGGAGTTCTGCTTCTTTTAATGTGTTGATATAAGCATTGACCCCGTTGGTATAAGCATCAAACAATGCTTTTGAGGAAGGGTCCTTTTCGATTTCTTTCATGGCATTCTCAGCAGCAAATACCATCCCCAGCCTTCTTTGCTCTTTGTCATAACCAATGGCTTTCTTCCCGGCTATCTCACTGGCCCGGCCCGCTGCAGCTTTTGTCTGCAGGTCTATCTGGAAGAGCCGGAACCTTGCATGCAGGTAACCCTGGATGAAATA
>JANNUI010000239.1:0-4509 GCA_031395125.1 Chitinophagaceae bacterium
CCGCAGCATCCCTACACCAAGGCGCTGCTGGCGGCCGTGCCCCATCCCGATCCTTCGGCTATCGCTCTGGACTATCGGGAGGAAAGACCCTGCCTGCCGTCAGGCAGCACCCGGATTTTGAAAACAAATTTTAACCTCCTCTAACAGCAGGAGGTTTTTTATTTAATTCTTTTGCAATCGTTTCTTCAGTTCCCCTTCCGCCCAGGTAAATACTTTCTTCATCATATCCGTTTTTCTTAATTCGTATTTGCTGCGAATCTGTTCTTCTTCATTCGCTACCATCAGGAACATCAGGTCGATCACCCTGGCGGAGATGAAATCGGTCAGGCTGTTTTCAAGTGGTTTATTGATAAAAGGAATGCTATTGTAAATTTTGGTGATGCTGTTCCATTCTTTATCTGCCCCTTCGGTTTTGATCGTGCTGTCAACAATAGGACGAAAGCCAGCCATAAGACCCGGTTTCATCTCCTGTTTGAAATAATCAGCGGCAGCATGCGGATTATCTGTTACCAGTATTTTGGCAGCATCTTTAAAGCTCATATTCTTAATCGCATCAAAAAAAAGTGGTTTGGCTGTGTTGATGGCCGATGATATGGCCCGGGTAAACTTACCGGTAACCTGGTTAATGGTTTTATCAAAACCCAGGTCCCTTAGTGTCTTCTCTATCTTTTCTGCTTCGCCGGGAAAAACAAACCGTACCAGGGGATTCGCATCGGGATTGGCAAAAGCATCCAGGCTTTTGAACAGTCCCTGTGATAAAGCATCTTTCAGTCCCATCACCATTTCCAGCTCTGTAGGAATTACTCCAAGTTTTTTTAATGCATTACAGTTTGAGCCAAGCATCACAACTAAAGAAAGCATGGTAATCAGTAATAATTTTCTCATGTTTAATCTTAATTGACAGGTAAATTTCCAATTTTTTCAAACGGATTTAAAAAGTCTTTGTGGTGATAAGGGAAATATTCGTTTTAAGTTCCCCCTTTAGGGACCCTCCTTCGCAAAGCTCCGGTGGGCAGACCGGGGGTATTAATTGAGCTGTGGATCAATTGGAAAATTCACCATCATTTCATAATCACCCCCTAAATGTTTCAGTGAATCCTTCCAAATAGCCGTATGATCGGAATGGAAAACCAATTTACGGTTTGCTTTCACGGTCAGCCATGTTTTTTCGGTCATCTCTTCGCTCAGCTGACCGCCGTTCCAGCCGGAGTAACCGATGTAAAATCGTATCTTATTAGTATCAATATCTTCTTTTTTGATCAGGTTGACCACCGCATCAAAATCGCCGCCCCAGTAAACACCTTTGAGCACTTCCTGTCCCCCGGGGATCTCATCCGGGAACTGGTGGAGGAAATGAATGGTATCCACCTGTACCGGGCCGCCGTAAAATACCGGAAGTTTATGTCCCTCCAGTTCCGGTATCAGTTCATCCAGGGTATTGTCATATTGCCGGTTGAGCACAAAACCAAAACTTCCTTCCTCCTTGTGTTCGCATAAAAAAACGACGGTCCGCAGAAAGTTCGGGTCTTTCAGGAAGGGGTCAGCTATCAACAGTATGCCCTGGGCGGGTTCAATCATGGTTCAATATAAAATCTTTTTTGAAAATTAATACAGCTTGTTCAAACGATAATACAGGTGAAATGGTTGTTTACCGCTAAAAGGCCGTTAAAATAAACGGGGATACCCTGTCCGGGGGATCGCAATCAGCAGGGGAAATGTATTTTTGCATGGTTGGTCTTGTTTCAAAAAACCAGCTATCTTAGTCACAATTAACAGCATACGTGAAAAGAATTTTTACCATTATCAGCATCCTCATCAGCCTGTCGCTCATCGGTATTGTTTTCAACCAAAACTCGGCTTTGAAGAATATGGTATCCCTGCGCAGGGAGCAGATTCAGCACAGTGTGGAAGAAAGCACCCGGATGGTGGGGGAGGAGCTTTCGCTGCACAAGGGCAATGATGTACTGGGAGGCGGTAAAAAAGGATTTGCGCTCCCGGATGATTTTTCCATCGACTTTTTTAAACCGGTGACGGTGGCGAGCCGTTTCGGGGTGGAGGAGATCCGGCAAAAATTTGAAAAAGCCTTTTTAAAGAATGACCTGAAGAATATCAAATTTGAATTTGGTATTGCCTCGTTCGACAAGATGGGCAACATGGTTTTTCAAAAGGCTTCACCCGGTTTTTCCGCCACCTACCAGGATACGGTCAGCAACTTCATTTATTATACAGCCCTGGAAGCATTAAGCGGAACAGCGGGAGAAAACTTAAGTGTAAACGAACTGCTGGTCATTGCGGTACCCAATATTAAGAACCTGGCGTTAAAATCACTTTTGTGGAGAATTATCATGTCGGTGTTTTTCACTCTTATCATTCTCGCCGCATTTTTTCTTACGGTCAGAACAATGCTCAAGCAGAAAAAACTCGCCGAGATCAAGAATGATTTTATTAATAACATGACCCATGAATTCAAAACACCCATTGCTACCATCTCCCTGGCAGTAGATGCCATGCGGAATGAAAAAGTGATACAGGACAGGGGGAAGATGGGTTATTTCAGCAGTATCATCAAGGAAGAGAACCAACGAATGAACCGGCAGGTGGAAACCATCCTGAAAGCATCACAACTGGAAAAACAGGAAGTGGACCTGAACCTGAAACCGGTTCATGTGCATGAAGTGATACAGGATGTTGTGGATAACTTCACCCTGCAACTGGAAGAGAAGAAAGGCAAGGTCGAACTGCAACTGAATGCCCAAACGGACCTGATCAATGCGGATGAAGTGCATTTCTCCAACCTCGTCAACAACCTGGTGGAAAATGCTGTGAAGTATGCCAAAGAAAACGTGCCGCCGCAGATCAGGCTGACCACTCAATCCAATGGCAAGCATTTCACCATGCGTATCGAAGACAATGGTATTGGAATGAACAAGGATACCGTGAAAAGGATCTTTGAAAAATTTTTCCGGGCGCATACCGGCAACGTGCACAATGTAAAAGGATTCGGTTTGGGGTTAAGTTATGTAAAAACTATGGTAGAAGCTCATGACGGTGATATCAAAGCCGAGAGCACTTTGGGTAAAGGCAGCGCATTTACGATTGACCTGCCGCTGAAGAAAAATTAGTCTTTGTCACACCGGGCGCTGAGCCTTCGGGAAAGCCGGAGGATGCCACAACAAACTACCGTCGCCATAACTCAGGAAGCGAAAATCATGCTGCAGGGCATAGTTGTACACTTTTTTCCAATCATCCCCGATCAATGCGGCAACCAGCAACAATAAAGTAGATTGCGGCTGGTGAAAATTGGTGACCAACGCTTTTACGATCCTGAATTCATAACCCGGAACGATCATTATTTTAGTTTTACTAACAAGACGTCCCAGCTTATTTTCATCCATCCACTTCAGCAATCCTTCCAGCGCCTCTTTCACAGGAATATTTTTATCTGGCAGTTCATAAACTTCCCATTGCTCAAGTATCATTGACTCCTGACTCCCGGTGCTGCCGCCTTGGTCAGCATCCCGACCAGCTTCGCTGTGTCGGGACTCCAGACTCTTCACCCCCAGCCAATACAAACTTTCAATGGTCCGTAAAGAAGTAGTACCGACAGTAATGATAGCATGGGCAAGATTATTCAATATGTTCTCAATGGTGGATCTTGAAACATCGATCCATTCCGCATGCATTTCATGATCATGCAGGGTTTCACTTTTCACCGGTTTGAACGTGCCGGCACCCACATGCAGGGTGACAAAATCGGACCGGATCTTTTTTTCATCCAGGTGACTAAAAATCAGGTTGGTGAAATGAAGTCCGGCTGTAGGTGCTGCCACGGAGCCTTTTTCCTCGGCATACACGGTCTGGTATCTTTCTCTATCGGAATGTTCGGGCAAGCGCTTTATATAGGGGGGCAGGGGTACCGCCCCGGCATGGTGCAGCAGTTCGGCAAAGCTCATTGAAGAGGGCGACCACGATAATTCAACGGTGAAACTGCCGTCTTTTTTCTCAACATACCCGGCCTGCAACAGTATTTGCGTTTGGCCATCCGTTATTTTCTTTTCCAGCAGATGGCCTTTTTTCCATTTGGAAGCACCGCCCACCAGGCATTTCCACCATACTTTTTCTTTCTGAAGCATGGCCGTTGTAATGTCCGGGTACTGTTCATCCGGTTCCAGGCAAAAGATCTCCACGATGGCCCCGGTGGTCTTCTTAAAGAGCAATCTTGCTTCAATGACCTTCGTATTATTAAAGATGAGCAGCGAGTTTTCCGGTAACTGTGTTGTAATGTTCCGGTAGATGTCGGCTGAAATCTTCCCGTCTTTGTAAATAAGCAGTTTGGAAGCATCTCTTTCCGGGAGAGGATAATGGGCTATCCTCTTTTCGGGGAGAAGGTAGCTGTAGTCCAGTATGGATATATTTCGGGGGTCTGTCATAATACAACTGACTGTCGATTCACTGATTTTAAAAATACTATCGCTTGTTCACCGGCACAACTAATTTCAACCCACTCCA
>JANNUI010000274.1:0-12407 GCA_031395125.1 Chitinophagaceae bacterium
GATTAAATCCTTTTATCCTTTTATAGAAATTACCTTTTCTATTACCGGGAGTGAACATTATCATGTGCCGTTACTGCTGAATCCGTTTGGATACTCTACCTACAGAGGGTCTTAAAGGAAGGAACACAAAGGGCACTACGAAGCACAAAGCCCACAAAGTAAATCCCTGCCAAAATGAACGAAGAAGCTATTATTAAAATAATTTTAGACGAAGCCTTTTACATTCATAAAACAATTGGCCCGGGCATGCTTGAAAGCGTTTATCAGACCTGTTTGGCACATCGTCTAAGGCAAAGAGACTTATATGTGGAGACAGAAAAAGCAGTTCCGGTAGTATTCGAAGATATTAAAATGGAATGTGGCTACCGGGCAGACCTTGTTGTTGAAAGGAAGATAGTTGTAGACACAAAAAATATTGATGCTATTGCAGATATTCATATCGCCCAGGTAATAACCTACCTGCGTTTTTTGAACATCAGGCATGGGCTGATTCTGAATTTTAAAACTGTATTATTAAAAAATGGCATCAGAAGAGTGCTAAACGGATTTTAAACCACTGCGGGAAACAAGAACCCGTAGTGTCCTTCGTGTACTCTTTGTGAACTTTGTGCTCCCAAAATTGAATTATTATGAATCTTAGTATTGCTGACATAGAAAAAGAAATACTGCTCAATTCACTGGGAGCCGCCAACCACAAGTTTCAGCAGGTGTACCCGGGCGACAAACCCGACCGGCAACCGGTGCATACCGTGTATGGCGGCGCTAATCTGTTTAAGTCAGACACCTGTGTGAAGATGGGCGAGATCGCATTGAAAAATCTGCAGACCTATTCTCCCGATTTTATCAGCCTTGCCAAAGTGCTGAAGATGGATGGATATGATCAGCTGCCCGATGATGAAAAGAAAGCAGCAAAGCTGGTAAAAAAACTGGATAAGATGGTTGAAACTGCAAGGCGCAAACATCCAGCTTGGCTTCCTTATACTGTTTACAATAAGATCATACAGAAACTCAAAACCGAAGGGGTCGAGGATTTCCGGATCGACTTTGAAGACGGATTTGGCAACCGCCCGGATGATGAAGAGGACGCCACTGCTGTTAATGCCGCGAATGAACTGGCCGAAGGGATGAAGAATAAAACCATTTCCCCATTCATCGGCATTAGAATAAAACCTTTCACCGAGGACTTAAAGAGCCGTGGCGTCAGAACCCTGGATATTTTCCTGAGCACTTTACTGCAGCAAACAAACGGGAAACTGCCGGACAATTTTATAGTAATGCTGCCCAAGGTGACCATCCCCGAACAGGTATCAACCATGGTTCGCCTTCTGGAGATCATTGAAAAGAAGAATAACCTGGCACCCCGTATGCTGAAAATGGAAACCATGGTGGAGGCCACACAAATAATCATGGATGAGGAGGGCAGCAACCCATTGATGAAGATCATAAGGGCCGGGGAAGGAAGACTGATAGCGGCTCATTTTGGCACCTATGATTACACCGCTTCCTGCGGCATCACGGCAAAGTATCAGACCATGGCACACCCGGTTTGTGATTTTGCCCACCACATGACCAAAGTGGCGCTGGGCGGCACCGGGATCTTTTTATCAGACGGGGCAACGAATGTAATGCCGGTGGCACCACATCGTGGCGATAAATTGACATCAAAGCAATTAAAAGAAAACCGCCAGTCTGTTCACAGGGCATGGAAAACCGGGTATGATCATACTATGCACTCCCTTATCAATGGTTTTTACCAGGGCTGGGACCTGAACCCGGCACAACTGCCGATGCGGTATGCCGCCACCTACTATTTCTTTTTAAGCAGCATGGAAGATGCCACAAAGCGCCTGAAAATATTTGTTGAACGGGCTGCTATCTCCACCCTCACCGGCGATATTTTTGATGATGCAGCAACGGGACAGGGCCTGCTCAATTTTTTCCTGAAAGCCATGAACTGTGGCGCCATCAGTGAAGTAGAAGCCACTGCAACCGGGCTGACCATTGATGAGATCCGCAGCCGGTCATTTTACAGAATTCTGCAGGGCAGAAGAAATAAGAGTTAGCCACAGATTGCGCAGATTGACTCAGATGAATTCAATTATGTAGCCGGCTTCAGTGCTACTATCATCGTCTGTTGCGTCGCTCCGAAGGAGACCCTTCGGGGTACTTTTCAGGGTTCTGTTCGCTACTTAGTATTTTTTCGTGTCAATTAGTGCTCATTCGTGGCTAACCTGTATTCATCTGTGTTAATCCATTTAATTTGTGAAAATCTTTGTCCCTCCATTCATTTGTGGCCTCTCCCGTAAATTTGCCTTTGCCCGCCGAAGTCTGTTGAACGAAGGCGGGGATTAAACTTTTCTCCATGACGATTGCTGTGTTAGGCGCCGGTATGATAGGCAGGGCCATTGCCCTGGACTTGTCAACACGACATCATGTCACAGCATTTGATATGAGTGAGAGTAACCTGGCACTGCTCAGCAAAAGAAACCCCCGCATCGAAATAAAAAAAGCAGATCTAAGAGATCATGACTCATACCCGGCGTTACTGGCTTCGTTTGAAATGGTAGTAACCGCCGTGCCCGGCTTTATGGGCTACAAAACACTCGAAGCGGTCATCAATTGCGGTAAAAATGTTGTTGATATTTCCTTCTTCCCCGAGGATGTGTTGCAATTAGACAGGCTGGCAAAAGAAAAAGAGGTTACAGTTATCACGGATTGCGGTGTGGCGCCCGGTATGAGTAATTTTATTATTGGCCGCTATAATGAGGAAATGAAAATTGATGCACTGGAAGTTTATGTGGGCGGATTACCCAAAGTACGGAAAAAACCCTTTCAGTACAAGGCCCCGTTTTCACCGGCCGATGTGATTGAAGAATACACCAGGCCGGCCCGGCTGATGGAAAACGGTTTTATCGTTACCAAACCGGCATTGAGCGAAGTCGAGTGGATTCATTTTGATGAAGTGGGTACACTGGAAGCTTTTAATACAGACGGCCTCCGTTCATTGCTCTACACCATGCCGCATATCAAAAACCAGAAAGAAAAAACACTCCGCTATCCCGGGCATGTGGATATCATCATCTCGCTGAAGGAAAGCAATTTCTTCAGCGAAATACCAATTGACGTAGATGGCATTAAAATTTCACCGCTGCGGGTAACATCGCAGATCTTATTTAATGAATGGAAGCTCGGACTGGAGGAAGAAGAACTGACAGTGATGAAAGTACTGTTGCACGGCGGAAACGGAACCGTGGAATGGAACCTGCTTGATTACTACGATAAAGAGACGAAAATATCTTCTATGGCCCGCACAACAGGTTACACCTGTACCGCAGCGGTCAATCTTATTGCACAGGAGCTGTTTATGGAGAAAGGAGTTTACCCGCCGGAGCTGGTTGGCAAAGAAAAAAAATGTTTTGATTTTGTGATGGAGTATTTAAAAGAAAGAAATGTGATCTGGAAGCCCCTGACACTTTCATTATAGACGAATATTTCTTATTCCCTAAAGGGGGAACAAGGCAGTCTTTAGAAGCGCAAAGACCAATGTGAAAATATCAACGCTGTCTTCTTTAGTGATATTCGCTGAAAATAATAACTATTCGGCCTAAGTTCCCCTTTAGGCAACCAATCCCGCCAAAGGGGCGGGAGAAGGTTGCGAACGTAGTTCAGGGGTTTTACTCGGCCTCCGCCACCACTTCTTTCACCTCCGGTATCATCCGCTTCATCATTCCTTCTATTCCTGCCTTCAATGTTATCATGGAGGAAGGACAGCCGCTGCAGCTTCCCTGCATCATCAGGTTCACCGTGCCGTCTTCATAACTTTTAAATTGTATGGCCCCGCCATCCATTTCAACTGCCGGGCGGACGTAATTATCGAGTAATTCTTTGATCCTTTTCACTACATCGTCGTCATCGGCAGAAACCTCGTTGCTGCTGGTCTGCTTTATCGCAGCCAGTTCTTCCTCATTCACCACGACTTTGCCTTCTTCCAGGTATTCTTTCAGGAACTGGCGTACAGAAGGGATCACATCCTGCCAGTCGGTTTCAGCGGTTTTGGTAAGCGTTACAAAATTGCTGGCAATAAATACGGCCTTGATAAAGGGGAAACCAAACAACTCGGTCGCCAGCGGCGAAGGTTTAGCGCTTTCTGCATCCGGGAAATCAGTGCTCTTGCCGGGGTATAATAGTTTGTTGGCCACAAACTTCATGGTCTCCGGGTTGGGGGTCATTTCCGTGTAGATACTAATGATGGGGTTGCCTGTCTTGATCATAGCTCACTGTTTTATTAGGTCCGCCGTCGCCACATGCCTTCGCTTAAGCTAGGGCAGTTAAAAAGGCTATGGCGGACAAGCAAAAATAACAATTATGGCCGGTCATTGTTTACGAAGCAGGGAAGGAATAGCCGGGAGTCCGGACCCGGGAGCCTTAGATTTTGAGGAAGAGGCAGTTATTCCTTGAACCGACCAGTCTTTTTGAGATAACGGATGAAAAGATATACCAGCAAGAGGGATCCCAGAATAATTCCAAGCAGGAGATTGCGATGGTATTTGTCATAACTGCTGAATTGCGGGTAATTAAGTAGCAGGATCAGGACGATGCCACAAAGCCAGATAAACTGTGTGGTATGTTCTTTCAGTATCCATCTTCTCCAGTTAAACTGCATGCCACGGAATGTTTTACCAAAGCCTTTAAGGCCGGGCCACCAGCGGCTTACCTTTTTGCAGTATACATCGAAATCGCTGCCAAATTTTCCCCGTAGAAAATGTTCCTCGGCCAGAACAATGGCCTGGTAGATAAACAGGAAAAGCGGGATCATCACGGCAACATAAATCAATGAGTTAGCCAGTATGCCAACGCCCAGCAGCATCAGTATGTTCCCAACATATAAAGGATTGCGGCAATGATCAAAGACGCCTTCTGTTACCAGTCCTTCCGCATATGGCTTTCCTTCTTTACCACCACGGACGATATAAGCAAGACCGATCGTCAGCCCACGGATCAGTTGACCCAAACAGGTAATGACCAGGCCAATTAAAACCGGCCAGCAATAATAAGTATCTCCAAACTGCCTGGGGGAAAACAACGGCCAGGAAGGAATGAATAATGCCCCGTAAAAGAGAATGAATATCCAGTTGCGGTACTTAAAGAAGAAATTGCCGATACTGACCATATATTACGGGGCTAAATCCCAAAATACAAGAAACAAGAACCAAATAAATCACAAATCAACAATGTTTAAAGAAAAGAAGATGTTTTTTTTGATTTATTAATTGGAGCTTTTTTGGTTCTTGTAATTTGGTTCCTGGTGCTTATTTGTTTCTTGTTTCTTGCGGGTTTAAAAAAATTATTTTTTAGTAGCAATCAGCCCCGCAAAATTGTACCACTTGAAGAATACTTCGCAATGAGCAAAGCCTTTGTCACGGAGCAGGCTGATGTTTTCACTCAGCTTATAGGGTACCAGCACATTTTCCAGCGCCTCTCTTTTCTGTGAGATCTCCATCTCGCTGTAATGATTGCGGCGTTTGTAATCGTAATAGTAATTAATGAAGTCGCGGTTGAAATTGCTTTCCTCCGCCAGTATCTTTTCAACGAGAATTAAAACACCGCCGGGGTTCAGGCCATCATAGATATTCTTCAATACCTGTTCCCGGTAAACAGGGCGTACAAACTGCAGGGTCAGGCATAAAACAACCACCGAAGCATTTTCAATCTTAATCCCTTGCGCCAGATCGGCGCAACGCAGTTCATAAGGCCTGGAGAAACCGATCTCCATCAGCTTGGATTTGCATTTGTCCAGCATCTCCTGTGAGTCGTCCACGCCAATAAAACGGATGTTGGGGTCCACCATTGTATTCATGCCGATCATAGTGGTGCCGGTAGAGCAACCCAGGTCATACACAAAACTGCCTTCTGCAGCATGGTTAGCGGCCAACTCGGCCATCATCCGCTGTATTTCCCCGTAAAAAGGAACCGATCGGTTCACCATATCGTCAAATACTTTGGCGACATTTTCACCAAATTTAAAATCGCTGGCTTTTTCTATCTCTTCCCTGAAAACTTCATCTTTGCCCATAATAGATCAATAATGGTCACAAAGTAAAGCAATTTACCGCTTAGCAAAACAACAGGCCCCGGGCAACACAGTAACCGTATGAAAAAGATGTACCATCCCGGCAACTGCACTACCTGCCAGGCCATCATCAAAGAAACAGGTGTTGACAGGAAAGGGGTTGCCACGCAGAACATAAAAGAAGAAAAAATAACCCCGGCGCAATTGGACGAAATGAAGAAAATGGCGGGTAGTTACGAAGCCCTCTTCGCCGGCGGGCCCTGAAGTATAAAGAGCTCGGCGTGAAAGATAAAAAACTGGAGGAAAAACCTGCCTGCCGGCAGGCAGGGACTACCGGAAATTTATCCTCGATGAATACAACTTTCTGAAAAGATCGGTCACCATTCTGAATGACAGGATCTTTATCGGCAACGACAAAAAGACGGTGGCAGTGCTGAAGAAAGCAATAGATTGATCAAGACACTTTCTTTCCCAGCTTTTTGATCTTAAAAAGCTGAAGGACCAGGTAAATAAGTGTTCCCCATACGCTGAGGACAATGCCATAGGCCATTACCAGCAGCCATCCGGGTGTCCTGAACCGGGTGGACCAGAGTGTTCGTTTGTTAAAAAAACTGTTATCTGTTTTTTGTGCGACTCCCCAGGGAACTGCTTTTTCTGTTTGCAAATTACCCAGCTCTTCATGATCCTCCACTTTGGCAGCCAGGATGATATTTCCTTCTGCATCACCGGGGAGACTGTCTTTTTTCATTTCAATGGCAACGGTTCCACTGGAGTCTGTGGTATAAGTGGCTTCATCCCCCGCGGGTAATATGCCACCCAGCCGGCTAATACCGGCTTTCATTTCCACATCGGGAACAGGCAGCCATTCAGCCCCTGATTGCTTCTTCACCGAAACAGTAATGGTCCTTACCCCATCGGAGGAGGAGGTGTCAAGCGTAATCCTGGCCCTGGTAATCGTGAAATCAGTTATGATCTCTTCCCCGCCTTCTTTTACAGTAAAAATATGTTGTGTCTTACTGTCCCAGGCAGCTTTCAGAGAGGGGGGAAGAAAGGCCTTGGCCTTACCATCGGCATTGGTTGTAAAAGAACCTACCAGGTTTTCTGCAACGCTGCTGTCGAGGTACAGCTCATATTTCTTATTCTTTTGCGGGGTAAGCACCTTGCCTTTTTTCAGCATGCTTTCCAGCAACAGGTACTGCTGGTTGTTGTTGATATTGTAATAGTGGAGTTTTACCACCGGTTCAGGCGCTGCTGAATCTTCCTGTGACCGGGCATCCTGTTGAAGGAACAGGACAATCGCTGTTAAAAACAACAGACGGAAACTATTTGGATTCATCTTTTTCATGTTGTTCGGTTACAGTTTCGTGGATGGGAATGATGGGGAATATCCGTACAAAAAAAGTAATGATAAGCAGGGCGCCCGCTAACGAACCCATGGCGATGGCCCATTCCTCCCAGCTGGGAAAATAGTGTTTGTAGCTCTCCGGCACTTCCTGCATCGGCAGAAAAGGATGCAACAGTGTTGGGGTTACGATCAGGTATCGTTTGAACCAGGCACCCACTACCACCATGATACCGACGATGAACATAGGAAGCGGCTTACGTCCTCTCTTGGTGATCAGGACCAATATCGGGATGATCATGCCCACAACGATGGCAAACCAGAACAATGGGGCAAACTCACCGGCGAATAAATTGGTGAGGTGAGACTCTTCCGGTTTTTTCATTTTAAATGCCGGCACCAGGTATTCGTTCACATTAAAATAGAGATAAAGCAACCCCAGCAGGACCACCGCCTTACCCATCTTGTCAAAATGCTTTTCGGTAATATATTTCTCCAGGTTATAGTACCGGCGGAATACATACATGGCGATAACGACACCGCCTGCCCCGACCAGGAATGCCCCGGAAACGAAATAAGCGCCGAAGTTGGTGCTGTCCCATCCAGGGCGATAGGTAGTGGCAAACAACCAGGAAGTAACAGTGTGAATACAGAACGCCACCGGTATGATCATTATACTCAGAATAATAATTGCCTTATTACTGATTTTAAACTGTTCTTTGGTGCCCTTCCAATAACCTCCCCAAAACTTATAACCTCTTTTAATCCATCCGGGTTTAATATCCTTCCGTTCATTCATTATTTTCAGGTCGGGCAGCATAGGAATGTACAACAGCATCAGGCTGATAAAGAAATAAGTGCCGATGACTATGACATCCCATGTGATTGGTGATTGCAGCCGGCCGTGCGCTACCAGGTTCACCAGTCTTTCCGGGCGACCCATATCAACGATGATAATAATGGAGGCAAATGTGATGGCGGATACTGCAATGATCTCAGCGATCCGGGTAAGTGGTGTGCTCCAGTGGATATTGGCAAGCCGGAAAATGGCTGTGATCAGCGAACCCACCAGGCTAATGGCTACAAAAAATACAAAGTTGGAAATATAAATACCCCATGATACATAATCCCTCATATTCGTTACCACCAGCCCTTTATCCAGCTGCCGGTAATAGGCATAAGCGCCAACAAGGCAGAACAGTATCAGTGTGCCGGTCCATATCATTCCCCGTTTGCCAAATTTTTGCGGCAGCAGGTCCCGGGTGATCTGTTCGCCGTTCAGTGATGTTATATTTTCCACGATCAGTTATTTAGTGTGATTGATGGGTTTTATCCGCTTCCTGCTGGATCTCCACCCCGGATTCGAACGGGAAATTACGGTTCACTGGCGGCAGGTAGTACACGCTGGGCCTGGTTCCGAGGTCTTCCATCAGCCGGTAACCGGCTTTGTCCTTGATCAGGTCGCTGAAGCGGAAGGTCTCTGCACCGTTCGTCACCGAATCTTCATTCATGTCGCCAAACAGGAATACACCATTGGGGCAGGCGCTTACACAATGCGGTAGTTCACCTTTTCTTACCATATCGGGACAGAAATCACATTTTCCCACGGTACCTTTTATCTGCGGAACACTTGTTTCACAGGAGTAATCCTGGCTGGCCACTTCTTCCGGCAGATCGGGTTTTTCCCAGTTAAACACCCTTGTTGAATACGGACAGGCGGCCATGCAAAAGCGGCAGCCGATACAACGGTTGCTGTCGATCAATACGATCCCGTCCTGTCTTTTAAAAGTGGCATCCACCGGGCATACTTTCACGCAGGGAGGTTCATCACAATGCATACAGGTGGTAGGCTGCCAGTAGGGTGCTGTATGCTCAGCGTCCTGCATACTGTACACTTTCACCCAGCTTTGGCCCGGATGCACATGGTGCATATGATTGCAGGCACTCTGGCATTTCTTCAGGTTCTTGCAACGGGACAGGTCAATGACCATCACAAATTTTTTGCCTGGCATTCCTTTTCTCTCCTCGCTGTTGGAAAGAACGGGTACATCCGGCACTGGCTTCAGGTAGGCCCTGTCCACTTCAATCACTTCGCCATCCACAGATAATAGTTTTACCCTCTCCCCTGTCAGGGCTACTTTTTCTTCAGGCTCAAAAGGACTTTTTTCATCACTGCAGCCAGCAGCGGCCAGGGTGGTCAGCAAACCGGTAAGCAAGAACTCTCTCCTTGAATTCTTATCACAGTTGCCGTTGCAATTACAGTTCATGATGACTGGTTTAAAAAGTGAAGCATTTTATTTTTTTACCCACTGTTGCAGTTCTTCATTGCTGATCTTTTTACCGGCACTCAGCAATTCTTTGTTTATTTCCACCAGGCGGCCATCCTGTGTCAGCATTTTTACAACAGGTTTTCGGGGAACTTTGGGCTTGTTAAAAAATTTAAAAGCAGTAACAGAAGCGAGGACAGCAGCGCCCCACCACAAAAATTTTTTCCGGTTGGAGGAATTAGTTGATTGTTGCATACAGGTTGTTGTTAATGTTGGAAAACTACTTACCATTGGTTTGCAGGGCGATTATTTACATCACCCGGAAATATGACTTTTGTCACACAGGGGTACGGGCTTAAAAAAACCAGTACTGATCAGTACTGGTTTTCAGGGAGGCCATCGTTATTTTTTCAGGGTTCTCATGAAATTGACAATAGCCCAGATTTCATCGGCATCCGGTATCTTTTTTTTGAAGCTTGGCATATCATCCCTGCCTTCCGCAGTTTTATAGAAAAGGGCGCCGTCAGTTTGGGATTGTGTTTCAGCTTTTGAAAAATCGCCCGCCTCGGTTTTCAACTGTGCAGCCTTGGATCCGTCGCCAAGACCTTTGGTGCCATGGCAGGATTTGCAATGGGTCGACCACAACGCTTTACCAGCAGCAATGGATTCGGCATCGGAAATAACAGGATTCCTTTTGTTTTTGGCTGCATCAGGAACATTCCAGGGCTTTTTCTGCTCAAAAGGGCGGAAAGCTGATACCATACTTACCAGGAGAAGTCCTGCAGTAAGAACAAGCAAGGGGAGAACTGCATTCTTTTTCATCTTGTAGAAATTTTATTATTGGTTTGATAATTTGTTGATATGCTCTGAATGATGACGGCTACAAGGTAGTTTTCGATGCATAACCGTCTATTGATGTCGATGCATTGAAAACATGATTTTTATCATGTTTTTCTTCTGCTTTATTTATGAGGGAAATATTGCCGGCGGAGTCCCGGTATTTATTCCTGGAAGTATTGCCTTAGGGCGGTATCAATATTTGTCATGTCTGCTATTTCCGCTTCTTTAATCCCGTTAAACAGTAACAGGCCGCACATATCATTTATTGCATCGAGGTCTGTTAACCGGGTGTGTTTATCCGTGCTGACAAAAAGAAGGAACCGGACTTTTGCCGGCTCAATGATTTTTACCTGCGGCCAGTATTTTTTGATCACAGACCTGGCATTTTTTACCTGGAAAAAACAATCATGAACATTGCTTTCATGGTCCATTTTTTCGGTGACAGCTTTTATTTTCTCTAACTGAAGCGAATCCGGTGCAAAAAAAACAGCAGCTGGTCCGGCAATAATATGAGTGTCACTAAAACCAGAGGGTGGTTTTTTGTAGAGGACAGGAGCTTCAACCTGTTTTTTTTCTTCAAACTGGTGTTTTGTTTTAGGGTTTTTATGCTGCGAGCAGGCAGTAATTAGCATACCGGCTGCCAGGATAGTCAGGTGGAGAAAGGGAAAGGGAGTTTTTTTAATCAAGGTCACCGGGGATCATTTATGAACCGCTGAACTATTCAGACGGGAATGATACATAAAAATACGGAACCCCGGAAAAGTCTTGCCGGGGTTCTTTATGTGCCTGCATCGGTACTGATCCTTGCAGGAACAAAACACGGAGATCAATAATTCCATAAACGGGTAATATTAAACCCGATCAGGAATCTGCCTCCTTTTATTTTGGTACTTTCGTTCAAATTGGTTGTGCTGGGATCGTCTGTTGATTTATCCGTATAGGTAAACGGGTTATTATTGTTATACATATTGTTTACGGCAGGATTCAGGTAATAAAAATTAGTAAAAAATAACTGAAAGGAGTGACTGCTTGTATTCATTTCTACTCCGAAAGAAAAGCTTGGATTTGGGTTTTTCGTGTCGTGTTTAGTAATAGGTTGATCATAGTTAATCATTACAGAAGTGACATTGGTTAATTTATACCTGGCGGAAAATGCAACAGCAAAGTGTTCGAATTCCATCGAACGGTTGATTTTCAGGGTTGAATCGTTCAGTTTGGTGTAATAACCATTTACTGCATTATGATGTGAAAGACTCGGTGCTAACTGAATGGATAACTTATCAGTGACTTTCCTGGCTATCAGTATTTGATGGAAATAAGAAAGCCGGTCGCTGCTGTACCTGTAAATTTCCTTATTTAGATCTTTCTTAGAGTTATAGGAGGCATTTACATAATAACTCACGCTAACAGGATATTTGCCTTTAGTTTGTGTGATAATGGAATATTTCAAACTTCCATCCCATAGAGGACCTGAAACAGAGGAAGTGGATGCCTGGGGAATAACAGCTGCTGTTGTTTTAGTAAATCCAATTCCTACATTTAATTTATTAATGGGTACATAACTAAATCCTATCCTGATATTGGAAGGGGCAAAAAATCCCCAAAAATCTTCATATCCTTTGTTCCAGGTACCGAAACGGTGCATAATATCCATTTCCAATGTTTTTTTAACAGGAACCATGACGGTTTGGTTATCGCTGATCCAAACACTTTCGAATGTATTTTTTACTGGTTTGACTTTGGCAGGAGCAGCTGGTTTTTCAGCTACTGCCGTGCTGTCATCCTGTGCAAGCAAGTTTGTGTTCAGCAGCAGCATACACACAGATAGAATTGATGCCGCCCTCAACCAACTTTTTGCTATTTTATATAATTTAAGTTTCATTTGATT
>JANNUI010000279.1:0-1843 GCA_031395125.1 Chitinophagaceae bacterium
AGAATTTGTAAAGAGTATAAGTAAAATAGGTGTTACTGCTCCTGAATTATTTATTTCAACATATCCTAATCCAAGTAAAGACATCAGCACTGTAAAATACAAAGTGGATGTTGCTTCACAAGTAAGGATTGTAATGTATGATGCACAAGGCAAAGCATTACAGGTATTAGTTGATAAAAAACAAGAACCCGGCGTTTACACAGTACAGGCAAATGTAAAAGGTCTTGCAAACGGTTCTTATGTAATTTTAGCTACTAAGAATGGTGATGTAAAACAAAGTATTAATCTCATAAAAAATTAATCACTCTTTAAAAAACAAGTCTGCAGTAAATTGCAGACTTGTTTTTTTTTTAATAACTTCAACTTTATGAACCGAAAATATATTTATGCAGGTCTGATACTTCTTTTTGCTGTAGCAAGCGGGTTTATTTTTTTCAAATATCAAACGGATAAAAAAAGTGAACAGAAAAAAATATATACACTTCTACCCAGAACAAATGCATTGGCAGGATTGATTGAATGGGAAGAAAAACAAAAGAATTACAAAGACTTGCTTAAAGCAATTGAAAAAGACAGGAGCGATGTAAAATCAATAATTGCACTCGCCTCTTTATATCTAAGTGAAGCTCGTGTAACCGGTAATTATAATTATTATGATAACGCTGCATTAAAACTAATCAATGAAATTCAAGGCATTGATCCAAAAAATTTTGATGCACTTACTTATAAAGCAATGATCTTTTTATCACAACACCATTTTGCTGAAGCTTTGGTGGTGATAAAAGAAGCAGAAGTTATTAATCCTTATAGTGCTTTTTTATATGGGCTGATGGTAGATGCCTATGTAGAGCTGGGAAACTATAAAGAAGCACTTGTAGCCGCAGATAAAATGATTACCATAAGACCAGATCTTCGCTCTTATTCTCGCATCTCTTACCTGCGTGAAATTTATGGTGATTATGCTGGGGCTATTGAAGCAATGCAAATGGCAGTGGATGCCGGATCACCGGGTGATGAAACTACAGAATGGACCCGTGTACAATTAGGCAAATTATATGAGTACACTGGAGACCTTACAAATGCCGAAACCAATTATGCTATTGCATTAACCAACCGCCCCGGATATGCTTATGCCAATGCTGGGTTTGGAAGATTAGCTACTGCAAAAAAAGAGTATGCAAAAGCAATGGCCTATTATGAAGCAGCAGACTCTGTATTAAAAGATTATTCGTTTAAAGAAGCTTTAGCTGCTTTATATGTTGTAACAGGTAAAGATCAAATGGCAAAAACATTAAATAATGAAGTAATTGTGATGATGGAGGATGCCTTTAAACAATCAAAAACGTATGATACCGTTGGCCATTATGCCGACCGTGAAATGGCGTACGCCTATCTGCACGTAAACAATACAGATAAAGCACTGGAACATGCGTTGATGGAGTATAATCGCCGCCCTGAAAATATTGATGTAAACGAAGTAGTAGCTTGGGTGTATTATAACAAAGGAGAATACACCGTTGCACTGAAGTATATTGAAACAGCGTTAAAAACGCAATCTAAAAACCCTGAATTGTTATGTCGTGCTGGAATGATCTATGCAAAAAATAATCAGAAGGCAAAAGCAAAAGAATTATTGCTGTCTGCTTTAAAGAACAATCCATCTTTTTCTATTCGGTTAAAAATGGAAGCAGAACAGTTGTTAAAAACCATTTAAACTCTAAAAGTGGAAAAGAAAATAACTCTTTTAAAAGGAATTCTTTTTCTTACTGTATTTTTTTCACTTGCTTCTATAACAGCATCTGCACATACCATTAATTATGCATTGGAAAATAAACCGGCCCAG
>JANNUI010000286.1:0-3690 GCA_031395125.1 Chitinophagaceae bacterium
CACGCAACGCGATCTGGTCGGAGGATTCTTCGCCGCTGACGTAAAGCACTTTCGCGCTCTGGCTGATGGTGGCCATGGCCTGCGTCAGAAGCGTGGATTTGCCGATGCCCGGATCGCCGCCGATCAACACCACCGAACCGGACACCAGTCCGCCACCGAGCACGCGGTCGAGCTCGCTGATGCCGGTCGGTTGTCGGGCAATTTTTTCCGGCGTGACCTCGGCCAGATTATGCACCGCCGCGGGCGCGCCATATTGGCGTCCGGCGCGTGCGTGGGTAATGGGCACGACCGTGGTTTCGTAAAGCGAGTTCCAGGCAGTACAGGACGGGCACTGGCCAACCCACTTGGGCGAATTCGCGCCGCATTCGTTGCAGGTGTAAACCGATTTGGTTTTGGCCATTCTATTTAAAAATATGAAACCACCGATGAACACCGATTAACACAGATAAATACAAGTGAATTGCTGGCGCAAAAAGGATTATCACCAATTCAACTCGGCCCGAAGGAAGGATTGGCACTCATCAACGGCACACAATTCATTTTATCCTTTGCCGTGAAAGCCGTGCAGCGCATGCACAACTGCCTCGAAGCCGCTGATATCATCGGCGCCATGAGCCTGGAAGCATTGACAGGCACCAAAGCGCCTTTTGATGAACGCTTACATGAACTGAGGCCTTTTGCCGGGTGTAAATTAGTGGCGCAGCGCCTGCGTTTGCTGCTGAAAGATTCCGCCATCATGCAAAGCCATATGGACTGTGGCCGGGTGCAGGACCCTTACTCACTCCGTTGCATGCCGCAGGTGCATGGGGCCTCCCGCAATGCATGGCTGCACTTAAAAGAATTAACGGAGATAGAATTAAACGCTGTCACCGATAACCCTATCATCTTCGATGCCAACGATACTATCAGTGGCGGTAATTTTCACGGACAGCCCTTAGCGTTGCCGTTGGATTACTGCTGTTTCGCTGCTTCAGAGATCGGCAATATCAGCGACCGGCGTTGTTATTTATTACTGGAAGGCAAATGGGGCTTGCCGATGCTGCTGATGAAGGATGTGGGATTGAACAGCGGGTTCATGATCCCGCAATACACTACAGCGGCACTGGTGTCTGAAAACAAAACACTCTGTTATCCCTCCAGCGCCGACAGCATACCCACTTCGCTGGGGCAGGAGGACCATGTAAGTATGGGCAGCATCAGCGGACGAAAATTGAATAGGGTATTGGACAATCTTGAATTCATCATGGCGATTGAATTATTATCAGCCTGCCAGGCGATTGAGTTCCGCCAACCATTGAAAAGTTCTGAATTGCTGGAGTTTGCCCATGATTATGTACGGGATTTTGTGAGCTTTGCATCGGAAGACAGGATTTTTGCGGATGACATTAATAAAGTGGCCGGCATCATCAAGGATTTTAGTTTTGTGGAGAAGGTGAATGGGTTTGCGGGAAGAAAAGGAATAGACCTGAACCAGGGCTTTGAAGGATTTAAATGAATTCCACGCAAAGGCGCAAAGAAAAAACGCAAAGAATACATTGCGAACTTTGTATTCATCTTAGCGTCTTTGCGTGAAGTCATACTACAATTTCAACCCAGCCTCCAGTCCCAGTTCCATCATCGGTATTAAGGCCTTCTCCCTTTCTTCTGCCGATATCTTTTCATGTGTGGGGATAATATCGGAAACCGTTAATAAGGTGGCGGCTGTCTTGCCCAGGTGCCGGGCATTGGCAAAAAGGGCGAAGGATTCCATTTCCACGGCCAGGCATTTATTCCTGGCAGCCACTTTCGGCACTTTACTGCTTTTACGGTAGAAGATATCACTTGAGTGGATATTACAGTTCACCAGTTCCAGTTTCATATTCCTTGCTGTTTTCTTAATCTGCTTGCAGGCTTTTCCCTGGTGGCGGATGCATTCATCCTTCATACCCCAGGCATAGCGGGCAAAACCGCTTTCGCTGGCCGCTTCATCCACATTGATGAGGTCGAATAGTTTCAGGTCGGTGGTATAAGCTCCGCAGGTTCCGATACGGATGATGGTATCCACTTCGTATTCGGTGTAGAGTTCGTAGGAATAAATGCCGATGGAGGGGCAGCCCATACCGCTGGCGCCAATGGTAACAGGTTTGCCTTTGTAATTACCGGTAAAATAAAAGGCATTCCGGGTCTGGCTCACCAATTGAACCTCCTGTAAAAAGTTGTCGGCAATATATTTGGCCCGCAGCGGGTCGCCGGGCATCAGGACGGTTTTGGCGATCGCTCCTTTTTGGGCACTGATATGGATACTCATTAGTTAAGATTTGAGTAACAAGATATATTTTTTATGGAAGAATAACGACTTTTGCAGAGATAGCACGCCAGGGCGCTAAGCTGAATACAAAAGTTCGCAATGTATTCTTTGCGTTTTTTTCTTTGCGTCTTTGCGGGAAATAAAAAACAATGGCATGAGCACTATGACAAAATCAAAATACGACCCCATCAAATACGCCACCCCCACTGGCAGTAAACTCTCCTGCAAAGGCTGGATACAGGAAGCCGCCCTGCGGATGCTGCTCAACAACCTGGACCCCGAAGTAGCCGAACGCCCCGACGACCTGATTGTATATGGCGGCCGAGGAAAAGCCGCCCGCAATTTTGAAGCGCTGGACAATATTATCAAAGCGCTGAAAGTGCTGGAGAACGATGAATCATTGCTCATCCAGTCCGGCAAACCGGTGGGCATACTCAAAACGCATAAGGATGCACCAAGGGTGCTGATCAGCAACTCGCAACTGGTACCCAACTGGGCCAACTGGAAACATTTTGATGAGCTGGAACAAAAAGGCCTGATGATGTACGGCCAGATGACCGCCGGCTCATGGATATACATCGGCAGCCAGGGAATCGTACAAGGCACTTACGAAACCTACGCCGCCATAGCCGATAAGCACTTCCCTGAGCAATCGGGAACTAAGAACCCCCCTTCGGGGGGCAGGGGGGCCGGGTCTGGTACTTTAAAAGGTACATTAAATGTTACAGCAGGATTAGGAGGAATGGGAGGGGCGCAGCCCTTAGCCATTACAATGAATGAAGGAGTGGCATTGATTGCTGAAGTGGAAGAATGGCGCATAGATAAACGCATTGAAACAAAATACCTGGATGAAAAATACCTGGATATTGATGAAGCCATTGATAAGGCACAAGCATACAAGGCACAAGGTGCAAGTAAGAGCATTGGGGTGTTATGTAATGCTGTTCACCTATTACAAAGACTGATTGAAAGAAATATTATCCCCGACACATTGACCGACCAGACATCAGCGCATGACCCGCTGATAGGATATGTGCCGCATACCCTGACCAACGAACAGGCCAATATATTAAGACAGCAAAACCCCACCGAATACCTCGAACGCAGTTACGAAAGCATGTACCTGCATGTGAAGATGATGCTGGAGTTAAGAGATAAAGGTTCCATCACATTCGATTATGGAAATAATATAAGAGCTCGTGCTATAGAGTATGAAGCAAAAAATAGCGGAGTGCTCAAGGCTCCCCCTTTAGGGTCAACCGAGCAAAGCGAAGGTTGCGAACGAAGTTCTGGGGGGGGTATGTTCCCCGGCTTCGTCCCTGCCTACATCCGCCCTCTCTTCTGCCTCGGCAAGGGCCCTTTCCGCTGGGCGGCGCTGAGTGGCGACCCCAATGATATTGCCG
>JANNUI010000299.1:0-8441 GCA_031395125.1 Chitinophagaceae bacterium
CCTGGAAATGTTCGATGTATTGAATGAGGAATTGATCCGTGAAGGCAAAGATCCGATCGCCTTTGACCATGATTGCCGGGAAGGAATTTGCGGCACCTGTTCCATGTATATTAATGGCCGCCCGCACGGGCCCTGGCATGCCAATACCACCTGCCAGCTTCATATGAGGGCATATAAGGATGGAGATACAATTGTTATTGAGCCGTGGAGGGCTAATGCTTTTCCTGTTATCAAAGATTTAGTAGTTGATAGAACTGCTTTTGACCGTATTATTCAGGCCGGAGGTTATATTTCAGTTAATACCGGTAATGCTATGGATGCCAATGCAGTACCGGTTGAAAAAGACAAAGCTGACGCTGCTTTTGCAGCAGCAGCCTGTATCGGTTGCGGTGCTTGTGTTGCTGCCTGTAAGAACTCTTCTGCCATGCTTTTTTTATCCGCAAAGGTCTCTCACCTGGCACTATTGCCGCAGGGGGCACCGGAAAGAAAAACAAGGGCTATAAGTATGGTGGCACAAATGGATAAAGAAGGATTTGGGGCCTGTACCAATACCGGCGCCTGTGAGGCTGTTTGTCCCAAAGAGATCTCCATTGAAAATATCGCCCGCCTGAACCGGGAATATATTCTGGCTGGTGCTACCGCTGACAAATGATTTTACATTGCCACATAGAACCAGGCCCTTTCCTGTAAAGGGCTTTTTTATTTCAGACCGGTCTCCGTATATTCATCAATCTTAAAACAGTTTCTATGTATATTAAAAACCCAGTCCGTCTGATAAGCGGACTTTTGCCTGCCTCAGCATTGATTATTTTATCAGCTTGTAACAATTCAGCAACTGTGGAAAAACAAACTTATAAATGGCCCGAAGGAATGCCTGCCCCGTTGGCAGAAAAAAAGAACAAGGAACTCACGGCCCATGGGGACACCAGGATTGACGAGTATTACTGGATGAATGATTATTTTAAAAAGGGACCGGACAGTACCAACGTTGTGGATTACCTGAAAGCCGAGAATGCTTATCTGGACACTATGATGTCCGGTACCAAACAATTCCAGGAAGAACTGTTTGCTGAAATGAAAGGAAGGATTAAGGAGAAGGATGAATCGGTGCCGGTATTCAGTAACGGGTACTATTATTATACCCGTACCGAGGAAGGCAAACAATATTACAAGTATTGCCGCAAGAAAGGCAAACTGGATGCGCCGGAGGAAATATTACTGGATGTGGACAAGATGGCGGAAGGGTTTAGTTATTTCTCTGCAGCCGGGTTTGCCGTAAGCCCCGATAATAAGTTGCTTGCCTACGGGATAGATAAACTGTCACGCCGCCAGTACACTATTTATATAAAGAACCTCGAAACAGGGGAGTTGATGAGTGATGTGATCGGGAATAACGAGGCTGACCCGGTATGGGCCAATGACAATAAGACCATATTCTATTCATCAAAAAACCCCGTCACACTTCTCTCCGAAAAGATAATGAAGCATAAACTGGGTACCCCCGCTACTGGCGACCCTGTTGTTTATGATGAGAAAGACAAGAGTAACTACATTGGTGTGGGCAAGACCAAGTCCAATAAATATATCCTGATCTATTCCTCTGCCACACTTTCCTCAGAATTCCGCCTGGTAGATGCAGATGCACCTGACGGGCCCGTAAAGGTCTTTCAGCCGAGGCTGAAAGAAGTATTGTACAGCATTGACCATTGGGGCGATAAATTCTTAATTGTTACCAATAAGGACGCCAGAAATTTCAAACTGGTTGAAACACCAGTCGGTAATACAGGGGTCGAGAACTGGAAAGATGTCATCCCTCACCGCACGGATGTGCTGGTAGAAGGCATTGAAGTGTTCAAAGACCATTGGGTCATCACCGAAAGAAAAAACGGGTTGCTACAGTTAAGGATACGGAACACCAGCAGCGCTGCAGAACATTACCTCGACTTCGGCGAACCGGCCTATGCGGCTCATGCCACCGGCAATCTTGAATTTAATTCAGGGGTGCTGCGGTACAGTTACACTTCCCTCACTACGCCCAATTCTGTTTTTGATTATACGATGGAATCCAGGGAAAAGAAACTCCTGAAAGAACAGCCGGTGCTGGGCCAATTCGATAAGAACGATTATGTGACCGAGCGGATTTATGCCACTGCAAGTGACGGGACTAAAGTTCCCATTTCTATAGTGTATAAAAAAGGCACCAAAAAAGATGGTAGTGCACCCTTGCTTCTTTATGGCTATGGTTCTTATGGCGCCAGCATGGATGCCAACTTTAACAGCGCAAGGCTGAGCCTGCTGAACCGTGGGTTTGTTTTTGCGATCGCCCATATAAGGGGCGGACAGGAAATGGGAAGATATTGGTATGAAGACGGGAAGCTGATGAAAAAGAAAAATACTTTTACTGATTTTATTGATTGCGGTAAGTTCCTGATCAGTGAAAAATATACTTCCAACGGGCACTTGTACGCCATGGGGGGTAGTGCTGGCGGCTTGCTGATGGGCGCAATTGTGAATATGGCGCCTGAGCTCTGGAACGGGGTAGTAGCACAGGTTCCGTATGTGGATGTGGTGACAACAATGTCTGACCCATCCATTCCGCTGACCACTAATGAATATGACGAATGGGGAAACCCGGAAAACAAGGAGGCGTATTTCTATATGAAATCATATTCACCTTACGATAATGTGGAGAAGAAGGAATACCCCAATATGCTTGTTACAACGGGCCTGCATGACAGCCAGGTACAGTACTTTGAACCGGCAAAATGGGTGGCAAGACTGAGGGCCATGAAAACCGGGAATAATCTATTACTGTTCAAGACCCAGATGGAAGCGGGACACGGGGGCACCTCGGGAAGATTTGACAGGCTGAAAGAAACGGCATTACAGTTTGCTTTCCTGCTGGCGCTGGAAGGGATAACGGACTGATCATTAAAAAGCAAAACTGGCATTCAATCCGGCAGTCCAGAGCGGGATTGCTCCTGTTTCACTGATCATCATTACAGAAGGAGTGATACCCCATCTTTTTGTAAGATAATAACTTGCTGAAAGGGCAGCAGTCACATTGAACCTTGTGCTGCCGTTATACCTGCTCAGTGCAGGGCCAGTGGTCAAACTGATATTCGCATTCTTATGCGGATTGTACACCGCCCCGCCGGAAACATGGATGAAAGTAAACCCCGGATACTGGTAAGGATAGCCGCTCACCGTTTCCTTTTTCCCGAAATAATAATGAATATCTCCCCCGTAGGTGAATGAAAATTTTTGTTTTGGTTTTGCGGACATTCTCCCGTAACGATGCTTTGCGGCAGCGACTTCAACGCTGATGCCCGGAAAATGTGTTTGTGCGAAATGTCCAAATGGGAATTTGAAACCGGCAGACAAGGCCCCACTGTAACTTTTTGATTGTGCTGAACTGTTGCCCGCAAGAAAAAGCAAACAAAAAAAAGGAAACAGTTTTGTACTCATAGCTTATTGTCCGGTTAATACAGCCATCAGCGGATCATTACAAATGTCCCCTTCCTCTCATGCCGTTTACCCGTCCGCGGATCAACAGCTATTACAACCCACACAAATACAGCGGAGTCATGAGCCAGATCTTTCAGTTTGCCATCCCAGCCTGCATCTCGTTGGTTCGTGGTGAATAATCGTTGCCCCCAGCGGTTGTAAATGCTGAATTCGTTCAGTGTCCAGGCAAGGGGCACAAAAGGCTTCATCACATCATTCCTGCCATCGTTGTTGGGTGTGAAAGCGCCGGGAACATAAATATCATTCACATCTATCGGTGGGATGACGGTGATGGTGACCGTGTCCTCATCCCTGCAGTTGCTGGCAGTGGTGGCAGTAACCGTATAGAGAATTGTTTCCCTTGGCCTGGCTACAGGGCTCTGTGTATTGCCATTGTTCAGCCAGGTGCTGGGTGTCCACACATAGGTGGCGGGGGGACCGGTGGTGGTCAATGTGATGCTCTCACCAAAGCTGATGGTCTGCGCAGGTATCGTATTAATGGTAAAGGTTTCCACTGTTACAGAATGTGTAATGGAGTCATCAAAGCAGGGACTTCCCGTTAGTATTTTCAGTTTTACATCATAATTGCCATCCAGGTTATATGTATGTATTGGATGAATGTCTGTAGAAGTGTTGCCATCTCCAAAATCCCATGTAAAGCTGATGTTTGGATCAGGCAGGGCCGGGCTTTCATTGATAAACCGGGTGTAACCGGAATCACAGACATTCAAAAAGCTGAACCCGGGAATTTGTTTGATAAACCCTGAAGGAAGGACCTGGCGGGACCGGGTGACTTTTCCGCAGAATGAAACTGATGTGATGGTTAGTTTTACTTTATAGACCTGTGAAGGGTTTGCAAAAATATGCACCGGGTTTTGCTGGCTGGAAGTATTGCCATCGCCAAAATCCCACTGCCAGCTGATAACAGGAGGTAAAGTGGTATTGGCGTTGAACTGCACTTCGCCGGTACAGTTGTCAATTACAGTGTAATCAAAACCATTGTCCCTGTTTCCCACAATATCATTGATATGTGAGGGCAGGCCGATAAAAGCCGTGCCAGGCTGCAGGTCGATGACGTTACGCTGAAAATCGCAGGCCGCCCCTTTCAGATTGGGTTTGTTGATGACCGCCAGCAACTGGTTGGACTGGGTCAGGTATATCCTTTCATCTACGGCCAGTTGAATATCGTAATAACTGTTTTGTGTAGGGAAGCTGACCCTGGAAGCCTGGATAGCCGCTACTGTCGGCAGTGTTACTTCCAGCTGGTCCAGCTGCATCTCGTCTTTACGGGTAAGGTAGAGCAGTTTTGAGTCGGGTGAAAATTCGCAGTGGTTGTACTTTGTCTGCGGTAATGAAATACTTCTCGCATTGCTGAGCTGACCGGTAGAATTATCAAAATCGAATAGCTGAATGAAATTGCCCGGGCCACCTCCTAGCGGGAAATGGGTCTGGCAGAGCATATCACCATCCGGGCTTGCTTTCAATACACCCACATTCATCAATATATGCTGGTCCATTACATTACCGGTTGTGGAAACTACGGCATTTGGTTGCAGACCATTGCAGTCGATCAGCCATGCACGGAAAATATCTGAATCGGGGTCATTTGTTATAAGCCATACATACACGCCGTTGGAATGCCTTACAGTGGCCAGTCTTTCTGTGCAGGATGCCCACAGCAGGTTATTCTTGCTTGTTACTGCGCCGTTGCCCCCATCCTGCGACATATCTACGATGGAGTAACGATAACCATTGATAAAATCATCCTCAATGGCATCGGCTGAAAATATATAAAAAAGGTCCTGGTTTCCCGGATGAGGCACAATGCTCATCTGGCAGGCTGAGATATTGCCACCCAGGTTATTCCCGTTCAGCATCAGCTGGTGGTTCCGGTTAAAAACTTCCACTCCGCTGGTATAAAAGAGCAGGTTGCCGTCTTCATCGGAAATGGCGGCGGCTGCTTCGGAGGATATCATAGCACTGTTGCTCAGAACCTGCGTGCCGGTTACGTTGAAATTCAAACCCGCTTTTCTGCCGAAATACCAGTTATTATCAAATTGCCCGTTTGCACTGGAAGCAAAATAAAATGCCAGTAATAAGAGGAAGAATATTCGGTAAAAATTGCTAAATCTGCGGCACATAGTTTCCTTGGTCTGGGTCTGAAGTGAATAAGTGGTTTTTCAGGATTTGCCTTTAACAGGCTAACTTCACACAATAAAACTACGAAATTAGCGATTTTGAATTAAACTAACTGTTATTGAACAGTTTATACCGGATATTATTGTTCGTTTCTGCCTTGTTGATTACCGTCGTGATGGATGCACAATTTCCATCGGACAGCCTTCCCGCCTCAAACATCCGCTACAAAAAGCTAAAGATAACATCCGATTCATTGCTGATAGACACCGCCAGTATAATTCCTAACAGTTTCTCCGTAACCGGGGTGCCGGCTTCCGGTTACCGGCTCGATTATGTAAAAGCCATCCTGTACTGGAAAAAAAGACCCGAAACCGACAGTGTCATGATCACATACCGGGCTTTCCCCTTCAGATTGAATGCCATGACCCAACGTTTGTGGTACGACAGTGTGAAAAGCAACTTTTATGTAAAGCCATTTGAGTTCAACGCCGGACTGACGGATGCACAACGCGGCATTTTTGATTTTGGTACCCTGAAAGCGGAGGGAAGTTTTGGCAGGCAGGTAGGGTTTGGGAACAGCCAGGATGCCGTCCTTAATTCCACCTTCAATCTCCAGTTGAGCGGTATGCTGGGCGATAGTATCGAAATACAGGCTGCCATCACCGATAACAATATTCCAATACAGCCGGATGGTAATACACAACAGTTAAATGAATTTGACCAGGTATATCTTCAGTTTAAGAAAAGAGGCTGGCAACTGAACCTCGGCGATATTGACCTGCGGCAGAACCAAAGTTATTTCCTGAATTTCTATAAACGGCTACAGGGCATTTCTTTTCAGTCCAGTAACCGTATTTCCAAAAGCATCAACTCGAAAACGCTGATCAGCGGATCAGTGGCGAAAGGGAAATTCACCCGCAACATACTTACCCCGCTGGAAGGCAACCAGGGCCCTTACCGGTTGCGGGGCGCCAACAATGAATTCTTTTTTATTGTGCTGGCCAATACCGAAAGGGTCTTTTATGACGGGCAACTGCTGCAGCGGGGCGAAGACCAGGATTATGTGATCAACTATAATACTGCAGAGATCAGCTTCACCCCGAAACGGATGATCACAAAGGACAGCCGCATACAGGTGGAGTTTGAATATGCCGACCGGAATTACCTGAATGCAAATCTTTACCTGTCACAGGAACTGGAATTCAACCAACGGCTCAAGCTGCGGGTAAGTGCTTTCCAGAACAGCGATGCAAAGAATTCACAGATCAACCAGGAGCTGGATGATCAGCAGATACAGTTCCTTGCTGCGCTGGGTGACAGTGTACAAAGAGCTTTTTATCCTGCCGCTGTCATTGATTCATTTGCCGCTGGTAAAATTTTATATGAAAAGATATATGTTGGACTTGATTCTTTCTATCGCTATTCCACCGACCCCTCGCTGGCAAAATACAATCTCTCCTTTGTGGACCTGGGGCAAGGCAACGGAAATTATATCCCCGATTTTAACGGTGCCAATGGGAAAGTATATAGCTATGTGGCACCGGTTGGAACTGTCAGGCAGGGGCAGTATGAACCGGTCCAGGTTCTGGTGGCCCCGAAAAAACAACAGGTAGTGGACCTCGGCATGGATTATAAGATTGGAGCTTCCACTTTGCTGAAAGCCGAAGTGGCAACAAGCAATAATGATGTCAATACCTTTTCTTCAAAAGATGATGGCGATGACAGGGGATGGGCGGCAAAGTTTCAGCTCAGCAATGATAAATTATTTTCTTCTGCCCGTAAACTGCTGCTGGTCACTTCGCTGGATTATGAGTATGTGCAGCAAAAATTCAGGCCGCTGGAAAGGCTCCGCACCGTGGAGTTTTCAAGAGACTGGGGGCTGAACCTGCAGCCTGTTCCTGTACCGGTGGATGAGAACATTATCCGGGCTGCTGCTAAACTGAGAGACAATAGGAACCATTCTTTCTCCTACCAGTTTACCAACTACCGGCGCAGCGATGATTACAACGGGTTTCAAAATGCCATTCAGCATTCGGTCAACTGGAAGGGCTGGCTGGTAAACAACCAGCTGGTCATGACGAATTTCAGCGGGCTGAATAATAAGGGTACTTTCCTGCGGCCGGTGGTTGATATCAGCAAAGAACTTTCAGCACTTGACAAATGGAGACTGGGCTTCAATTATTCGCTGGAAAAAAACAGCAACAGGTATAAACTGAATGATTCGTTGAATGCAACCGCTGCTTTTTGGTTTGATGTGTATTCGGCTTACCTGCAATCCAATGATGCCAAAAGAAACCGGCACCGCATCACTTTCTTTACCCGTTCTGATAAATACCCTGTAAACAAAAACTTCATCCGCGGCGATCGCAGTTTGAACCTGAACATGCAGACTGAATTACTGGCAAACCCTAAACGGCAGTTTTACCTGAACACCACCTTCAGGAAACTGAAAGTGTATGACACGGCGGTTTCCAAACAAAAGGAAGATGAAACAATTCTTGGCAGGGCTGAATATGTGATGAATGAGTGGAAGGGTTTGCTGACAGGGAACATGCTGTACGAAGTGGGAGCGGGGCAGGAGCAGCGCAGGGATTTTGCCTATCTCGAAGTACCGGCCGGAACCGGGCAGTATGCATGGATAGATTATAATAATGACGGCGTGCAGCAACTGAATGAATTTGAAATAGCCGCCTTCCCCGACCAGGCCAAATTCATACGCATCTTCACACCCACCAATGATTTCATCAAAGCGAACTATACCACTTTCAATTATAGTTTTACCATCAGCCCAAGGT
>JANNUI010000322.1:0-2734 GCA_031395125.1 Chitinophagaceae bacterium
CATCAAAATCGATCCAGAAAAGCACCTGGCTGGCCGGGGTGATCTCAAAATTTTTAGCTTCCAGGTTCGCCACTACCTCCCGGTCCTCGTCTTTGATCCGAAGCGGAAAACTTTGCCCGTTCAGCATTGCGCTGTTTTGTATGCCCAGTGTCAGCCTGATCTTTTTGATCCTTGCGTTCGGCAATGTGCCGGTGGCAAACAGGGTATCTAACCCGTTGCGAAAACGGAGGATATTATAAACACCCGGGCGGATGTTCAAACTCACCCATCCGCCATCCGGCAGGGTATCATCTTCCAGCTTCACTTCTAACTGCTGCAGGTCAATGAACACACTGTCAAAAATGGGTGTCTGGTGGTCGGTCAGGTAGATAGTAACGGCATGTGGCTTGTCAGGGTCGGTAATGCTGCCGGAAACATCTTTCTGGCAGGAGTAAATGATGGCAGATACAGCAAGCAGCGCCAGGGCTGATGCTCCAAGTTTCTTTTTCATACATGATGTTTTCATTTGTACAATTATGTTGTCTTTAGTTGGTAACCACTGCTGTGCAGTTTGTAATTCCAGGCATAAAAAAAACCTCCCCAAACCCTGAGCAAAGCCGAAGGGTGGGGAGGCCACCATTAACCACTGGCAAGTATTATCTCCACTTGAGCATCTTTACCTGCCGTATCAGCCGGCTGGAGATCCCGCTGTGATATTTATGCTCCTCATCATCTTTTATCTTACGCAGGAGCGGCAGGGCAAAATCGTAATCCTTGTTACTGATATAGGCAAGTGCCAGGTAATATTCCGATTCATCAGTGAGTACGGCAGCAGTTGACTGCTCCGAAGGAGTCCCTGCGGACCTGTTCATATCCAGTACTTCATTAAAACATTTGATAGCTTTGCCGTTGTCTTTCAACTCAAGGGCAGCAGTACCACAGAGGAATTCGCCTTTCGGTGTTTTATCCTCCCCTGCATCATGAATACGCAGCACTTCTTTATAGTTCTTTTCGCTGTATGCTTTTTCCACCGGGGTGGGCCCGGTAGTATTGCCATCCCGGGTAATGGTCAGTTCATAAGAACGGTAATTGGAAGAAAAGACCTTTGCGGATGACAGGGTAAAAAAGTTATAGGCCATATAACCACCCACCAGTAAAATAAGGCTGGCCGCTGCGGCCATGCTGTACCGCAATATTTTCTTTGCCTTGCCCGCCGTAGCTTTAGCGAAGGCAGGCCTTATTTTCCTCACCCCAGGCTGCATTTCCTGCATCATCTGTCCGTGTATGCTGCCAACCTTTTGCTTTAACCCGTAATGACGGATGGCTGCACGGGTTTGCAACAGGCTCTCATACTCCGCCTGTGCCGCCGCATCGGAGGCCAGCCATTCTTCCACGGCCTTTTTTTCAGCTCCTGCAAGGGCGCCGTCTAAGTAAAGCACTAATTGTTCAGGCATACTATGAGTAGAATTATCCATGCAATAGGTTTTTCAGGGCTTGTTTCAAATGTGGTTTTTCATTCAGCCGCTGCTCTAATTGTTTCAGGCACTTGTATTTTTTATTCCTTACCACCTGTTCATTTTCATAATCCGTTGCTTCCAATATTTCCTTCATCGAAAGGTTTTCATAATAAAAGAGCAGCAGAATTGTCCGGCAGGTTTCGCCCAGCGCCGCTACCAGCGCTGCAATGGTTGCTTTTTCTTCCCGGTCCACCATCCCGTGGCTGGCATCCATCTCCACTCTCTCCTGCCCTTTTTCTCCAGGGGAGTCCATTCGGACATATTTTTCTTCCCTTGCCATGGCCCTGCCCTTTCTTTTCAGTTCATTCAGCCAGGTATGGCGGTTCATGGAGTACAGGAATGTTTTGATGCTTGATTCCCCCCTGAACTTATCTTTTTGCACCAGTTCTATAAAGTTCAGCACCACTTCCTGGAATATATCCTCCGCATCCTGCCTGTTGCCGCTGTTTTGGGTGATATAGCGGCTCAGGCCTTCAAAATGGCTGCGGTAGATGGCTTTGACCGTCTCATCCATTCGCTTACCGGAGCGGAGGTTGGCCACTATTTCCGCATCCGGGAAGTTTCTGATCACTTCCATGCTATATTCGGTTATTTGTAATCAAACAGGCTAATTTTGTAACCCAAACTAAGCATTATTTATCCAAAAAAAACAGGGCTTAGGTACCAACGGCATGACTTATTTTGACCTCTTTGAAATACCCGTTCAGCTGAAAGTGGACAAAAGCAGCCTGCCGCTCAAGTATTTTGAGCTCAGCAAAAAATACCACCCTGACTATTTTACCAACGAACCCATGGAAGTGCAGGCCGAAGCCCTCGAAAAATCAGCTTTGCTAAATAAGGCCTTAAAAACATTTCAGAACCCGGACGAGACCATTAAATATGTGTTGCAGCTGAAAGGGCTGCTGGAGGACGAAGAGAAGTATGAACTGCCCCCGGGTTTCCTGATGGAAGTGCTGGAAATAAATGAAGCCATGATGGATAGCAAAGAGCCGGGAGCCGGGAGTCAGGAGCCGGGAGCCAACCACATTGAATCAACGATCAACAAACTACAATCAGAAATATATGAGCCTGTTAAAGAAATTGTGGAGCATTATAAGGAAGGTACTACTACCGAAAAAGAATTGCTGCAAGTGAAAGAATATTATTATAAAAAAAAATACCTGAACCGTATCAGAAAGGAGTTGTTGAAAAAATAAAAAGCCCCTTATTGCCAAGGAGCCTTTGTGAACGGGGCAGGT
>JANNUI010000334.1:0-2644 GCA_031395125.1 Chitinophagaceae bacterium
TATTTATAAATGCCCGGCTGCGGGGGGATGGTGCCTGCAATATGTTGAAACTCATTTGCTGTCATTGGTAAGGGTCCTCATTCCAGACAACCCTTGTAACGGTGGTCACTTCAGGTGTGCCTGGTTTCTGCCGGGTGGTCACTATCTGGAAACTCTTATCCATTTGCCAGAGCATTTTCTTTTGCAGAAAGCTGTCCCGGTTGCTGATCTCCCGGATGATGATAACATTGTTGATTTTTGCATCTGCACCCGGAACAGGGGTCGCCAAAAACTCCTGGCTTTTCACTTCTTCTTTGTCAGGGTCAACCGGTATGTATTTGAAGATGACCCGGCCCAGTAACTCATCATAACGGGGTGGTTCTTCCTTATATCTTTTTGCCACTTTTTTTTCAGACAGGTCGGGTATTTCCAGGAAATCTCTTGCCTCTGACGCAAATTGCTCACGGGGTATAAAGGTAGTGTCAGGACGGAGGCTGTCCTGCGAGACAATTTTGAGGATCGGATAAAGCGAGGTATCCACATGGGCCACTTGTTTCCTGATCAGCGACACCACGGAGATATAACTTTTAGCCGGTTCTTTGTCTTTTTGGTTACAGGAAACAAGAATGGAAAGACAGATTACAACTGCTAACGAAACATAGTTTTTCATGGCCTAAAATTAATACAAAGAGTGTTTGTAAATGCTGTGAGCCGCAACAGGCGCTATAAATGGATATCCCGCCTTGTTTACAACGAGACGGGATATTTCCTGTAACCAGGCAGTTAGTGCAGGTTCTATTTGAGCTGGATGCCCAGTTTTAAACCAAAATCAAAAAGATGTTCCTTGATAGGATAATTTTTTACAAAACTCGACATGGCCTGGTACCGGATCTGCGGGCCCACTCTCCATTTTACTTTCCCGGTGGTATGGGCAGAGAACACTTCAAAGCTGCTATTCAGGTTCCAGCGGCGGGTGAGGGAAGGCACTTCTGCATAATTTTTATAATCTGCCGAGATGAGGTAAGCCCGGTTGTCCAGCACATACGTGGGCTGTATGGTACCGGCTACACCAAAATAATTTTTGTCATCGTCAGACAGGTTTAATTCCATGCCTATCGGTACGGATGCGGAGAAATAGAAATTGCGAAGCCAGTTTTCTTTATAGCCATTGGTGTTTCGCAGGCTGCTGACGGTAGACACACTCCGGTCGGTAAGGGTTATGGTAGCCACTTCGGCAGGATGGTCATAGGCCTTGATGTCATACTTGCTTACACTGAGCTGAAAGCCAGCAGTAAGGCTGAACCATTTTGATACAGGGTAAGCGGAACGGAGGCCTAACTGGAAGCCGAGGTCAGGTTTATGATTGACCATGGTATTCACATCGCTGCTGTACAAGGCGCCGCCACCGGTGCCGTTTACAATGCTGTTATACCGGGCTGCATTGATAAAGGCAGTGTTTTCTTTCAGGCTGCGGTAGCTGATAGTGGGAGTGAGAAACAACTGCCAGCTTAATTTTTTCTTACTGATCCGGGTAATTGCTTTAGGGGTACGTTCAGGGATCAGCGGCAGTTTTGTATCCGGCAGATCGTCATATTTTTTGCTGTTAGCAATATCCGGGTCAGCCGGTTGATCCGCTTTGGCTATACCATTATTTACAGAAAGGAAAACCGGTGCAGGGATCACGGCAGGAGATATGGATCTGTTATTATTGCCCGCAGGCCTGTTTTGAATTGGTGAGGTTCTTGTTATGGCAGAGTTGGAAGCAGCCAGCGCAGCCAGATCAATGGCAGGTTCAGTCTCATTGTCCTGGATTTCCACTGTTCCTCCGGTGCTGTTGTTATTATCTGCAAGCATCAAATCAGTAATAGTTGAAGATCCCTGGTTCAGATCTACAGGAGAAGTAATAAAGGGGCTTTTATTTTGCTGCCTGCTTACAGGAGCATTGGCTACTGCAACGGAATGTTGTTGAGCGGAAACAGTGGTTTCTTTTACCGGTATTGTTTTTACTGATGCTAAAGCCAGGTTATCGTCATTACTTGCGGGGGTCAGCATCACCCAGGTAACAACAGCCGTGGTGATAAGCAGCAGGACAAGACCAATGCCATACAAGCGTCTGCGGGTATGGAGGGCATTGTGTACGCCTTTCCATACTCTTTCAGTCGGGAACATGCGGTATTGATCAGCGTTCTGCTTTACAAACCTTTCAAAATCCCTGTTGTTAAAATTACTTTCCATTACCAGTTGGTCATTTAGGGTACGATTAAAAATTATCTCCTGGCAACTGCTGCCAGCCAGTCAGCTTCGGGTTTTGGTTTCTGTAATATTCTTTTACGGACTAAAATATCTTCGAGCATTGCCTTGGCCCTGGTATATTGGCTGCGGCTGGTACTTTCTTCCACATCGAGCATATTCGCTATCTCCCGGTGGCTGTACCCTTCCACGGCGTACAGGTTCAAAACGGTCCGGTATCCAATGGGCAGCAGTCTTATACATTCCACCACCTGTTTGGCCTGTATAATGGCCGGCACACTTTCTTCCCTTACCTGCACCCCGGTGGCGTGAATAATGTCCACACTTTCATTGAACTTTTTGTTCTTCTTCAGGATATTGATACAGGTGTGTACCACTATCCGGCGGATCCAGCCCTCAAAAGCGCCCCTGTTTT
>JANNUI010000360.1:0-1527 GCA_031395125.1 Chitinophagaceae bacterium
CCGGAATCCCGTCTTTCGTGGTGACGCTCGGCGGACTCCTGTTCTTCCGCAATGCCGCTTTCTACATCAACAGCGGTGTGACGATTGCGCCACTGAACGAAACCTTCCAACTGCTGGGGGGAGGACTCGACGGCACCATCGGCGTCTTCTGGAGCTGGATCGTCTGCGCTTTGGCGATAGCGGCCGTGGCGGTCCTCGTCTGGCGTGGGCGGCAACGCCGCTCCGCTCACGGCATGACGCGAAGATCGCCCGGCGAATACGCGCTGCTGGTGCTGATCTGGGGCCTCGCCATCATCGGCTTTACCGCCGTGATGAATGCCTATCAGCAGCCCAAATCGGACATCGGCATGGGCATTCCGATCCCCGTGCTCATCCTGATCGGCGTCACCATCATCATGTCGGCGGTGGCGCGCAAACACCGCTTCGGCCGTCACGTTTTCGCCATGGGCGGAAACTCCGAAAGTGCTGAACTCGCCGGCATCGATACGCGGCGGCTGACGGTTCTGGTGTTCGTGGTGATGGGCCTGCTGTGCGGGCTCGCCGCCATCGTCATCACGGCGCGCCTCAATGCCGGCGCCAGCGTCACCGGAACCATGACCGAGCTCAACGTCATCGCCGCAGCCGTCATCGGTGGCACCTCGCTCGCGGGAGGTATCGGCACCGTCTATGGCGGCATTGTCGGAGCCCTCATCATGCAGAGCCTCGAAAGCGGCATGATCCTCATGGGCGTGCCCACTCCCCTCCAGCGCATGGTCCTGGCGCTGGTGCTGATCGTCGCGGTATGGATCGATGTGGTCTACCGGCGGGCGAGGCGTTCATGACCGCGCTGGTAGAGTTCCGTGACATCGTCAAGACCTTCGGCGGCGTGCATGCGGTGCAGAATGTCAGCCTGCATCTCGACGAAGGCGAAGTGCTGGGCCTGCTCGGACACAATGGCGCGGGAAAGTCCACGCTGATCAAGATCCTGTCGGGAGTGTTCTTAGCTGACAGCGGCGAAATCCTGGTCAACGGCCAGCCGGCCGCCATCCGCTCGACCCGCGACGCCAAGGCGCTCGGCATCGAGACGATCTACCAGACGCTGGCGCTTTCGGAAAATCTCGACGCGATTTCCAACCTGTTCCTCGGCCGCGAAATCGCCGGCCCCCTGGGCTTCATGAATGAAGAGGCGATGGAGGAAGCGACGGGGCGCACCTTGGCGCGGCTCAAACTTCGGCTGCCCTCGCTCACCCGGCTGGTCGAAAGCCTGTCGGGCGGCCAGCGCCAGGCGGTCGCCATCGCCCGCGCCATCCATTTCAATGCGAAGGTCCTCATCATGGATGAGCCGACGGCGGCGCTCGGTCCCGAGGAGACGCAGAAGGTTGGAGCCCTCATCTCGCAACTGGCCAGCCAGGGCATCGGCATCATCCTGATCAGCCATGACATTCACGATATCTTCGACCTGGCGAGCCGCCTCGCAGTCATGAAGAATGGCCGGCTGGTAGGAACCGTGACAACCTCCGACGTATCGAAGGACGATGTCCTGGCGAT
>JANNUI010000405.1:0-7199 GCA_031395125.1 Chitinophagaceae bacterium
GATATTGTTGGCAAACCATTCATGGCCGCTTTCATGGATGATTATATAGTCCCACTTCATGCCCCAGCCACTGCCGGAAAGGTCACGGCCCAGGTACCCGTCCATATAATAATTGCCGTAGGCAGTGGCACTTTGGTGTTCCATACCCAGGTGTGAAGATTCCACCAGTTTAAAACCATCTTCATAAAAAGGATAGGGACCGAACCAGTATTCAAATGCCTTCAGCATTGGTTTCACATCCCGGCCGAATTGTTTTTTTGCTTTCTCCAGGTTGTAGTCCAGCACCCAGTAATCCAGGGAAAGATTTTTTTCTGTCTCCCCGATATAGTTATCACTGAAGTGAACATACTTGCCGATATAGGGAACGATATTATAATTATTGATCGGGTTCTTCACCTGCCAGGTCCAGAGCATGTACCCGTCTTTCTGATCGTCTTTTGAATACAACCTCCCATTGGCCACGGCCACCAGGGTATCAGGAACTTTTATTTGTATCAATGCTCCCTGGTCAGGTTCATCGCTTTGGTGGTCTTTGCAGGGATACCATACACTGGCACCAAGGCCCTGGCAGGCTACTGTCATCCATGGCCTGCCCAATGCATCCTTTTCCCATATCCAGCCACCGTCCCAGGGAGGCCTGGTCGCTTCACGGGGCTTGCCACTGAAATAGACGGTGATAATGTGCAGGGTGACAGGGTGATTTCTGCCCAGGGCTGTTTTGGCTGATACAAAGTTGAAATTGCCGAAATCAATGATATAAACATTGCCGTTCCTCTCAAAAGATTTTATTTTCCTTTTATTAAAAACAATGCTGTCAATCTTCATCGGCTGCTGCAGGTCGATCTGCATTTTTTTGTTCTTCCCGTCGCTGTTCACATCAAAACCGATCTGGTTCCAGCCACTGATAGTTTTTGAGCTGTAATCAGGAGCCACCAGTAGGTTGTAATGTACCACATTCCACCAGGCCCTTTCGGGGGTGATGCTACCGCGGAGTGTATCCTGCCGGGTGAATTTTTGCTTCTGATGCAATGGCTGTCCGCAGGAATTTTTGGGAAAGAAAAAAACCATGAGCAGCAGCAGGGTATAAGAGCTGTACATAAAACCGTTGACGTATTTCATCAGAAAAAATTAATGTTTTTTGGCCTGGTGGAGCCTTGGGTGACCAAAATTTTCATCGACTGTAAGATAATAATGAAAATTTTGGTCACACCGGATTCAAAGCGTTAAATTTTGTTACTGTAAATTTACGGCGTACTTCGAAGCCCCGCATCAGCCGGGGCAAAGTAGTAAGCCTGATGACAAAGATGAAAGTTAAATGTGGTGGCTGGTCTGTACGGGGGAGCCTCTGCAGAGGCGGATTGCTGCTTTGTCTGCCGAAGCTTCAGCGAAGGCAGATGGCGGGCCTGCACGCTAAAACTTTAGTGGTGCTGGGTTGCTGGTTGCTGGCCGGCTGCTACAGCAGGGAAAAAAGCGGGAGCAATATTTTTCATTATAATGAATTCAGCGGTATTGCCTCTCTTGACCCTGCTTTTGCCAAGAGCCAGTCGGTGATGTGGCCGGTGCACCAGCTATTCAACACACTGGTTGAGATAGATGACAGTCTTCATATCATCCCTTCACTGGCAAAAAGCTGGGATATTTCAGATGACCATACCACATTTATTTTCCATTTGCGGACAGATGTTGTTTTTCATGATGATGCAGCCTTTCCGGATGGGAAAGGAAGAAAACTACTGGCAAAAGATGTGGAATACAGTTTTTACCGGATCATTGACAAAGCAGTAGCAAGCCCCGGCGCCTGGATATTCAACGGAAAGGTGGATGGGCTGCAGCCTTTCAAAGCCATTGATGATTCTACCTTTCAGTTGAAACTGTTGCGACCTTACAATCCAATTCTCGGTATCATTTCCATGCAGTACTGTTCCATCGTTCCCAAAGAAGCCGTGGAGAAATATGGGACTGATTTTCGCCGTCATCCCGTTGGTACGGGACCGTTCCGTTTTGTGGCATGGGAAGAAGGGCAGGCATTGGTATTGAAAAAGAACCCCGGCTATTTTGAAAAAGACAGTGCAGGTAACCGGTTGCCTTATCTTAACGGCATCCATGTTTCTTTTTATGACAGCAAGGCCACCGAGTTTTTGTTATTCCGCCAGCAGCAGTTGGAATTCATCAACGACATTGAAGCATCCTTTAAAGATGAAGTGCTGACCAAGCGGGGAACACTGCGAAAGGAATGGGAGGGAAAGATCGTATTGAACACCAGCCCCTACCTCAATATCGAATACCTCGGTATCCTGGTTGATTCAGCCCATCAACTGGTGAAGAATTCACCGATGCGGATCAAAAAGATCAGGCAGGCGATCAACTATGGATTCGACAGGAGAAAGATGATCTTGTACCTGCGCAATTCACTGGGCACCCCTGCAGAATCGGGTTTTGTACCCATGGGTTTGCCTTCTTTCGATACGGCAGCGGTAAAAGGCTATCACTACAACCCTGCGATGGCAAAACAATTGCTGGCCGAAGCCGGCTACCCCGGTGGGAAAGGGTTGCCCCCCATCAAATTACTCACGGTGGCCATCTATGCGGATATGGCCAGTTTCATCGCCAAGCAATTGGAAGAATCAGGAATCCCGGTGCAGGTGGAAGTGCTCCAGAAATCTTTATTGCTGACCATGACCTCTTCTTCAACGGCAGCTTTCTTCCGCGGCAGCTGGATCGCAGACTACCCGGATGCAGAAAATTATTTGTCAGTATTCTATTCCAAAAACCCGGCACCACCCAATTATACCCGGTACAAAAGCGCAGCGTTTGATGCTGCTTTTGAAAAGGCCATTACGGAGACAAATGATTCACTCCGTTACCAGCTTTACCGGCAGGCTGACCAGATAATGATGGATGATGCGCCGGTAGTGCCGCTCTGGTATGACAAAGTGGTTCACCTGGTGCAGCCCCATGTCAGGGGCTTTAAACCGAACGCTTTGAACCTTCTTGAACTCCGGAGAGTAAATTTTTTTAAGCCCTGAAATGGCAGTTCCCGTTTAAAATCGTAGATGTCCCACGCAAAATGGTATAGGATTTATACGAGGGGTATTGCAAAATCCCGAAAGAGTTTTTAGGTTTGTTCCGTAAGTATAAAACGCAGGTAAGGCTACCCATCCGCTACGATACTTTACGAAGCAATCCAATCTTCTCTGAGAGCCCTTCATTCAACCCTTGATAAACAAAAACCGTACTTATGAAAGGTCTCTTTACCTTCCGGGCATTAGCTGCATTTTCATTTATTTTTTCCGGCTACTCTGCCTCTGCGCAGCCCGATTACAGTTTTAATAACGCTGTTCTTGAATCAGGCACTGCCCTGCAAACAGGTGCTGTGTATAAATTTTCTTTGGTAAAAACGGGAGTAGATGCAAGGATTACCATCATGGGTTCCGCCGGTAATGTCACCCTGTCATCCATTGATGAGAACTGGACCGGTTTTGATGAAGCTTTTCAGCCCTTTATCAATGTTGGTACCAATGCAAACGGATATGTGGAGTTTAAAGTTGAATTTTACCTGGCAGCTACTACCACTAAAGTTACACAGACCCTCATCCCCGTCACCTGTATTGATGTGGATGGAAAAGGATATGAAAACGGGGTTTTATACGAACAGGACCAGGTGCAGTTTTTCCCGGGTTATTATGATTTTACCATGACAGGCGGAAACCTGCTGGTTACCAATTTATCCAGCTGGGTCATTATTAAAAACACTTCAGGGATCAGCTATCCTGGTATTGATACCATGGCAAAAGATGTAATGGCTACCGTCGTTAACAGGAATGTTTCCAGTTTCCTTCTCCGGATTGGGGCCTTAAATACTTCATCAACAGAATCTGAGGTACGTTACAGAAGTGTATATTTCAAAAAGTTTAATTATGGTCATCCGGAGCCACTGGCCCTTAAAACCATCATGAACCTGAGCGGCAGCAAGAAGCAGGACGGCGTGGAATTGAAAGTATTGCTGGCACAGGATCACTCATTTAATCAAATGGTGATTGAGCGGTCAGCTTCATCATCTTCTTTATTCTCTGCCATTGGCGAAATGGATATTGTCGCCGGGGCAGGCTCCAAAACCCCGCTTGCTTATTTTGATGCAAATGCCGGAACTGCTGCTAACTATTACCGTGTACGTCTTATCAATACACAAAACGGTAAAGAAGAGCTCAGCAATACGCTGATGATAAAAGCAGATGGGAAAAATAACAGCCCGGAGATAACCACCAGTTTTCTGCAGCCGGCAAACCCCATGCTTACTGTCAGGTGCCAGCAAGAAGGGGAGGCCAACCTGCAGGTATTTGATATGTGGGGCCGGAGTATAACAAAAACGAAAGTCAGGCTGAATAGCGGATACAACAGTATCAGCCTGCCATCGTTCAATGCAGGAAGGGGTTACCTGCTGCTGGTGCTCGAAACAAAAAATAATCCACCGATCAGCAGAAAAGTGCTGGTTCAATATTTTTAAATTGGATATCCTTTGACCAAAAAACCAATCCGTAGCCTGAAAAACCGATCCAATTGTATGAAAGACCGATCCGGTAACATGAAAACCAAATCCGATCCATGAACCACCAATGATCCATGAAAACTATTCGTTTTTTCTAACCAAAACAATTACGCATGATGCGAATAGTACATTAAAACTGAAAGGCAGGAGCGATCCTGCCTTTCCCAATTTTTTACCATCCTGGTTGCACTTTTTAATGTTTCAGTTTATCCTTGAACACTTTCATGAATTTATCCAGTTTGGGCCGTATCACGATCCTGCAATATGAATTGGAATTCTCATTGTTCTCAAAATACTGCTGGTGATAATCCTCAGCAGGATAAAATGCTGTGAACGGGGTTATCTCTGTTACGATGGGCCGGTCAAAAGCGCCGCTTTTGTTTAATTCAGTTTTATACTTTTCAGCTTTCTCTTTTTGCACGGGGTTGTGATAGAAAACCCCGCTGCGGTACTGGGTGCCCACATCAGCGCCCTGGCGGTTGAGGGTGGTGGGGTCGTGGGTTTGCCAAAACACTTCCAGCAGTTCATCAAAACTGATTTTAGAAGGGTCGTAAACAATCTGCAGGCATTCAGTATGACCGGTCTCACCGGTACACACTGCTTTGTAGGTTGGATTTTCCACATGACCACCGGTATAGCCCGATTCAGCACTGATCACTCCATCTAACTGTTCAAAAATCGCCTCTGTACACCAGAAACAACCGTTGGCTAATGTGGCCGTATCTGTTTTTCCTGTTGTTGTTGTCATATTTTTATTTTCCATTACTTTTTTGATGGGTGTTGTTTTCTCTTCAGCGGATGATGATGGCTGGGCGCAGGACAGCAATGTCGCCAGGCCGGCAAGGGCAGATGTAAGAAATGTTTTCATGTTGTTTTTAGGTTTCCTGTAAACTTTACGCAATTTACGTTACGGCGAATGCACTGGATTGTCAGTTATATGGCAAAGCTCCTTCTTTCTGAAATCATTAACAACAGGTACAACAATCCGGGCAGGGGAAAAGTTTTATTCACCCGCGGCATTTGCCAATACAATTACCTTTGCTCACTTAAAAAGAAACCCTGTTTTTCTCAGCCGTTATGAAACTTTTTCCCGGTTCAGCCGATATACAACTGGAATTTGATAAAGTGAAGATACTGCTGGCCAATTACTGCCAGACCGATCATGCCCGTACCCTGGCCCAGGAGCTGCGCATCCATACGCGTAAGGAATTTGTGGAAACAGGCCTGAAACAAAGCCATGAGTACCGGCAGCTGATCGCCAACGGCATTTATTTCCCCAACGATCATATCCTGAATCTCTCAAAGGAGTTGAAGCTGCTGGCCATTCCCGGGGCTGTGCTTAATCCCGAAGAGCTGCAGCTGCTACGGAAACTGGCTGAAAGCACAGAGAAAATATTCCGCTGGTTTGATAATGAGAAAAGACTGGCTTATGAAGGACTGGCAAAAGTCATCAGCGGCACATACTATGAAAAACTGGTTGCAGAAATGATCAATGATGTGCTCGATGAATACGGCCAGGTGAAAGACAATGCATCGGAGGAGCTGAAGAATATCCGGATGAGCCTGTTCCGGAAAAGAAATGAATTGCGCCGGCTGTTTGACAGGATAGTGGCCAAACTGAACAAGCAGGGCCATCTTGCTGAGATAGAGGAGAGTTTTATGAACGGCCGTCGGGTGCTGGCAGTGTTTGCCGGGCAAAAAAGAACGGTGAAAGGGATCCTGCACGGTGAAAGTGACAGCCGCAAGACCGCTTTTGTGGAACCGGCAGAAACGGTCGAATTAAATAATACCGTCTATGAACTGGAAAGCAATGAAAAGAAGGAAGTGTACCGGATATTGAGGGAACTGACCGGAAAATTGTCCCTGTATGCTCCCCTGCTTACTGCATGGCATGTGATGGTGGGCGAGTTTGATTTTATCCGGGCCAAAGCCAAACTTGCCATCGAAATAAAAGGAGAATATCCCTCCATCACTGACAAGGCGCATGTTCATTTGGTATCAGGCTGTCATCCATTATTGTATCTCTACAACCAGCGCACCCGCAAGCCAACTATTCCGGTCACTATCACCCTTGATGATACAAGAAGGATATTAGTGATCAGCGGGCCGAATGCCGGGGGTAAGACCGTTACAATGAAAACTGTGGGCCTGCTGCAGCTGATGGTGCAGAGCGGTTTGCTGGTGCCGGTGCATCCATCCTCCCGGTTTGGAATATTCAAGCAACTGATGATCCATATCGGGGATACACAAAGCATCGAGTTTGAACTGAGTACCTACAGCAGCCACCTGCTGCACATGAAGCAGTTCATGGAAGAAGCCAACGGCCGCACTTTATTTTTTATCGATGAACTGGGCAGCGGCAGCGACCCGAACCTGGGGGGTGCTTTTGCGGAAGTGATCCTGCAGGAGCTGGCAAACAAACATGCATACGGCATTGTCACCACTCACTACCTGAACCTGAAAGTGATGGCGGGCAAAACCGCCGGCATCATCAACGGGGCCATGACCTTTGATGAAAAGAACCTGCAACCACTTTACCAGTTACTGGTTGGAAAACCGGGAAGCTCCTATACATTCTCCATTGCAGAAAGAATTGGGTTGGATAAGAACCTGATCAACCGGGCCCGGCAATTGGTGGAGGAAGACCAGTTCC
>JANNUI010000456.1:0-3850 GCA_031395125.1 Chitinophagaceae bacterium
ACCGCAAGTGATTTTTATGTGCTGCTAAGACCTGACAACCATATTGTTTATGCAGGGAAAGATCTGCAATACTGCATAGAGTTTTTAAAAATGTTCTAGTAAAGAAAAACACCAGCCACGGCGTGAGATCCATTTTTAGAGATCATAGATAACGGGAGTTTCGGAACATTAGTAACTTTGAATTCCTCCTCCATTAAACGAATAACCATGAGATCTCCACTGCTTGTATCATTATGCTGCACTGTTTTCAGTTTGCCATTCAATGCAAATGCGCAAAGCAGTGATGGCTTGTTTGACATGTGTGATGTGATGACGAAGGCCGAAGTAGCGGGCCTCTCTCCTTTTGGCAGGCCAGTAAAAAAGATAACATCAGAAAAAGGTGAATTTTATACTTTATGCCATTATGATCTGGAGTCTGATGATGATTATCCACAGGTCCATATCGTTCTTTCAGTTTTTTCTTCTGCCGATGAAGCAAAAACCGCTTATACTTCCACCGCCGGCAGTTGGAGGGATATGTATCAGCGGGCGCCTGAGAATATCAATGGCCTGGCAGATTCTGTTTGTTTTCTTGGCAATGCGGATCCCCAGTGGTGTGATGATTGCAGCCTGCAGGCCTGGTCCGGACGTTATTTTATTACCATTGGTTTCAAGGGTTATTTTCAAAACAAAATAATGGCACCCCATAAACAGGAATCTGCGGTGAACCTTCTCAAGCTATTATTTCAAAAGAAACCTTACCTGAGGGGGCGTTGAAGGACGGGATAGGTAATGTTGTTGATGACGCTTCGCCAACAGCAACAACGTCGGGAGAAAGCAGATAATGCCGGTCTTCCTTAACGACGAATCCCTCTTCCTGAATTTTATTATGTGCGGATAGCATCCGGGAGGAGACTCTTCGGGGGAAGAAAATAAAAAAACCGTCCCTCCTGAGGCGGGACGGTTTTTTGCAAATAATATTTTTATTTGGATGGAAGGGGAGGTGCTATCCCTTTACGGACTGCCTGGAACATAAGATCAACCTTTCCGGCTTTATTAAACCGCCATGTTTCCTGAAGACTTACCGAATCTACTTTTCCGTTCATGTCAGTTTGTACTTCTGATCCCCATACAGTCACCCAGTCTTCATCTCTATCAGTGCTTTTTACAGCAAATATTGCATCCATTGTTATTTCCATGCCTTTAAATGAACTCCTGTAAGCCTGCACGTTTTTAAGTACAGTATCACTGAGCCCAACCATGCTGGTACCATCCGCTAAAAACAAAGTGAGACTATCAGCAAAATGGGTACGGCTGGGAGAAAGGTCTCCTTTTTTCCAATCTTCCCACAAGGCCAGTACAGTTTCGGTATTTGTTGCATCATCCATTACAAAAGAGGCTGAATAGCCCGGACTGAACCCGTGCATATTGGCAGGTACATTTGCTTTGACTTCAGCAGAAGTTTCCTTTTGCCTGCTGTCATTACAGGCAAGAAAAGAAACAGCAAAAACAGCGAAAATAATTTTTTTCATAATTTTTAATTAAGGTGAATAGATAATTCTTCGGGACGAATAGCAGTTCAAACAGGCCGGGAGTTGCGGGCTAAGGTATATTTTTTTATTAAAAAAACCATATGATTTTTCTATTCATTTGAATTGGCAGTCTTTATCCTGCTATCAACCGGAAGAACAACATCAATGAGGACTACCAGCAACAACATATGGGGACACACCGGAGCAGCTTGTTTTCTCAGACGAGTCTCCTCCGGTAGTTTGTTCAGACAGAAGAAAAGCAGATAATGACGGTCTTCCTGATTTAAGTTTACAAATGTGTAAACCTATTTCAGGACCAGACAATTTGCGGATAGCATCCGGGAGGAGACCCGTCGGGGAAGAAAATCTTAGAGAATATTACCCGGAACAACTGACAGACAGATCGTTCCTGCTGATCTCCTGCATAGTTTGTACTTTGCCTCATGCAATCAACTACATTCCTCCTTTATGGCGCTAATGGCTATACCGGCGAATTAATTGCCCGTTATGCAAAGGAATATGACCTGGCACCTGTTCTTGCCGGCAGGAGAAAAGATATGATAGAACCCCTCGCCAATAAGCTGGGTCTTTCTTACAGGATCTTTGATGTGAATGATGAAGTGGCGCTGCAGGCTGCATTAAAAGAAGTAAAAGTGGTAGTAAATGCTGCAGGACCTTTTCAATTTACAGCAAAGCAAATGATCGAAGCCTGTTTGCAAACCGGGACGCATTACCTGGATATCAATGGGGATATTGCCCTATTTGAAATGATGAAAAGATATGATGCCGCCGCCAAAAAGGCGGGTATCATGCTGCTGCCAGGTGCAGGGTTTGATGTGGTGCCCACAGATTGTATTGCCCTGCAATTAAAAAAAGCATTGCCCGATGCTGTATCATTGAAACTGGCTTTTGCCAGTCTCGGCGGCGGACTCTCACATGGCACAGCTACCACAATGGCTACTAAATTAGGTGAGGGTGGTGCTGTAAGAAAAGATGGAAAGATCATCCGCACTCCACTCGGGCAAAAAGGAATGTGGGTAGACTTTTCCGTAGGACCTAGTGGGGCTATAAAAAAAATATTTGTGATGACCATTCCATGGGGTGATATTTCCACGGCCCATTTTACTACCGGCATACCCGATATAGAAAGTTATACTGGTATATCCCGGAAAATATATTATTTATTAAAATTACAATTCCTGTTTAACTGGCTGCTGCGGGCAAATTTTATCCGCAATATGATCAAAAAGAAAATAAACAAGCGGGCGCCAGGCCCTTCTGATGAGCAGCGGGGCAAGGCCAGCAGCCTGGTATGGGGACAGGCAACGAATGCCAGGGGCCAAATAGTTACGGCACGGCTTAGCGGCCCGGAAGGATATACACTAACTGCTTATGGCGCATTAATTATTACGAAAAAAGTATTAAACGGGAATTTTTTGCCTGGCTACCAAACCCCCGCCAGTGCATACGGAGAAAACCTGGTATTGGAAATACCGGAGTTGCAGCGGGAGAATGGTAGTTAAATAACTATACCGGGAGTTTTTATTTTATCCTGAGTTGCCCCTGTCCCGATTATTTCCGGAAACTCAGGATAACGAGGGATTTTAGGAAGCTGCAACAGATCAAATTCCCGGTTAATACATTTTCTTTTACAGAGATCCCTAAACCTTTCTTTAAAACTACAACTGATTTTTATGTGCTGTTAAGGCCGGATAATCATATTGCTTATGCCGGGAAAGATTTGCACTGCTGCATAGGATTTTTAAAAAAGCTATAGTAAGGCCGGCCCTGATTCGTACGGTTGGTGGAGGAAACCTTTAACCGCTGCGTGTTATTCTTTTATCACCGAACACAAGCACCTGCGGGAAACGAAACTTCATCGATTTAAACCATTTAATATAAAACGCATTCAAAAAATCCAATCACCTTTAAATTGCTTAACTCATCTTCACCGATTATTATGTCCTGATATTCTGAGCTATAAGATACGGGCTTTAAGACAATTGATTCGTGATGCCACTGATCTTCGTCTATATTTTTTTGGCTATGATACTCCTTAATCGTATACCCTGAACCAAAATCCGAGTCTTGAAGACTTGTATGTTGTACTAAAGCAATTTTACCGTTTCTGGAGCCTCCAATATATTTTCTAAAAAGACAAACCGATCCATTAGGTATTATTTTATTCATTGATTCTCCTAAAACTCTACATGCAAATAAATCTTTTGAAGATTTATATCTTGCTGGTAATGGCACCCAATCGACATCCTGCACAGATTGCAAGTCACTAAAATCTCCTGCAGCAACTTCTAAGTCATAAAGAGGCACGGAATTTACAA
>JANNUI010000263.1:0-6232 GCA_031395125.1 Chitinophagaceae bacterium
AAGGTTACAGGGAAGCTCCCGTCATTATTTTAAATATTTTAACCTTTGGCAAAAAAGCTATTATCAGTAAGTTTAATGTATGAAGAAAGTGCAGTTTGCCACCACTATCCTGCGGTTTGGTTCGCAGGGAGAGAAGACCGGCTGGACCTATATTGAAATACCAGCTGACATTGCACAGCAGCTGAAGCCGGACAATAAAAAAGAGTTCAAGGTGAAAGGTAAACTGGATGCACACCCCATCTCCCGTCTGTCGGTGTTGCCCATGGGAGGCGGGTCTTTCATCATGCCGTTGAATGCATCACTCCGGAAACTCATTGGCAAACGTCATGGGGCCATGGTGAAAGTGCAATTGGAAGAAGACAGGAGTGAGTTTGTCTTCAATAAAGATTTTATGGATTGCCTGGATGATGACCCGCTTGCAAAGAAATTCTTCAGGTCGCTTACCGGCTCGCACCAGCGCTATTTCAGCAAATGGATCGACAGCGCCAAAACAGAACCAACTAAGATAAAAAGGATAACAATGGCCATAAATGCACTGGCCAAAAAATGGGGCTACCCCGAAATGCTCAGGGCGGGAAAGTCAATGGGCAATGGGCAATAGGCAACAAGCAATCGAAAATGCAAAAAAGTTCTGACGATCACTTGAAGGGATTACTGTACTTTACCTCGGAGGCGATGGTATTATCCGTAAGGGTTTTTAGGAATGCCACTAATGCGGCCTTATCCTGTACGGAGAGGTTTGCCTGTCTTGGTAAACCATTAGGCAATCTTAATTGCGGCGACAGATTGGGGTGATTTCTCACTCCATTGCTGTAATGATCCACTACCTGTTCTAATGTGGCAAAGCGGCCATCATGCATATAAGGAGCGGTTAGTTCCACATTTCTCAACGTGGTTACTTTAAATGTTGCATCCAGGTTCATATTATTGGTTACTGCTCCAAAGCCCCTGTCCGTGGTTGTCAGGTCAAGCCCGTTGTTTTTTTCTTCCGGCGCTGTGAACGTTTCTGAACCATGACAGGCGGCGCATCCACCCAGTGTCGGAACAAGAAATACTTCTTTACCCCTGTTTTCCTGCGGGGTAAAATTGGGGAAAGCAGCATTAGGAGGCGGAGCCGGCACAGGAGGGAATGTGCCTCTGCCTGCATCATATTTTGACTGGAAAGAAACAATAGAACGTACAAACTGTGATAAAGAGGCTGCAATTCTTGCACTTGTTACAAGGCTGTCGCCAAAAGCTCTCTGGAATAAGGGGGGATAATAGACCAGGGCCCTCAGTTTTGTTTCAAGTGCAGGCAATGCCATTCCCATTTCCACCAAATCCTGGATGGGTGTTACCACCTGGTCTTCCAGGGTGGCAGCCCGTTGATCCCAGAAGAATCTTCCATTGGGATAATATTTTGCATCGATCAGCGACATAGAATTGCGGCCGGTAAGCCCGCCATTAAATCCTTTGCTCTTTACCTCCGGGTCAGAAAATGCATTGACCTGCTTATGGCAGGATGCACAGGAGATGGTATTATTGAGGGAAAGATTTTTATCATAAAACAGCACCCTGCCCAAAGTAGCGCCATTATCAGTGATGGGATTGTTTCCCGGGGTATTTATCTGACCGATGATGTTGGGTGAATTCAGGTATGCCGGTTGAACGATATTGGCATAATTGAAAGGCGTAGCCGGTAAATTAAGTACTGCAGCCACAGGATCCACCGGGGTGGGATTGGGCGTTGGAGCAGGGCTTACGGTTGCCGAATCCTTATTGCAGGCGATAAAGATGGTAATAAGGGCGGAAATAGCAAAGAGAATGAAGGCTTTTTGCCTGGTGGCTAACATCGTCGGGCTGTTTAAGGTTCGGGTCGCCCGGATCCTTCGGTAAACTCAGGACTATCGGGGCCGGTTTCTGACCGGTCTTTTAATTGAAGGTTTAAAATACAGGTTTTTTCATTTTAATACAATTAACCTGGCTTTGACTCCATGGCAGGGAAAAACCTTCTCCCTTAATTGCCTTTTATTTGCAGTATGATTTCATCCATCGCTGATTTTCAGAACCCATTTTTTATCGGGGTGGCCGGCAGCGGTATGAGTGCCCTTGCGCAATACCTGCAGGGAGTCGGTAAAATTGTATCAGGAAGTGACCGTTTTTTTGCCCCCGGCGTATTAAATGAAACACAGGAAAAGCTGGAAGCAGAGGGTATCCGTTGTTTTGTACAGAACGGGGAAGGGATCACTGCTGCAACAGACCTTGTGGTAGTATCCACAGCTATTGAAGACACAGTGGCAGAAGTGCAGCAGGCAAAACAAATGGGAATACCTATCCTGCGCCGTTCAGAACTGCTGGCCCTTATTGCAGCCAGCAAAAAAACAATTGCAGTGGCGGGTACCAGTGGTAAAAGTACCACCAGTGCCATGCTGTTTGATATACTCGGGCATGCGGGACTGCAACCGGGCATCATCAGCGGGGCAGGCCTGGTTAGCCTCATTAAAAAAGCCCGCCCGGATGACCCGTTCGGACGGGGAAAGATCGGCAATGCAAAAGTGGGGGCAGGAGATTGGCTGGTTATCGAAGCAGATGAAAGCGACGGTTCGGTCGTGCAATACAAACCGGAGATCGGCTTATTGCTGAATATTGAAAAAGACCACCAGGAAATTGATGAACTGATGCAGTTATTCGGCACATTCAGGGGCAACAGCAAATTCTTTTCTGTAAACCAGGCACATCCGCTCACGGCAACACTTTCGCAGGAAGCCCAGCAGGATTTTTCCGCCAATCCCGCTCATTATGCCGGGTATATGGCCACTGACTTTGGGCAGAACGGGTTGAGTATCCGTTTCAAAATAGCGGGAGTTGATTTTTCAATGAATATTGTCGGCAAACATAATATGGAAAATGCCCTTGCTGCAGTGGCTGTTGCCAATGGCATAGGTGTATCGCTGGAAACCTGTGCTGAAGCCTTGGGTAAATACGAGGGGATCTACCGCCGCCACCAGGTGTATGGAGAGAAACACGGAGTGTGGCTGGTGGATGACTATGCACACAACCCGGTGAAATGTGCTGCCGCCATCGAAGCCTGCAAGCCGGTGGCAGCTAAACTCATTGCCTGGTTTCAGCCGCATGGTTACAAGCCCACCAAATTTTTACGGGATGATTTTGTAAAAGAAATTGCCAATGTGCTACGTCCGGCTGATGAGATCTGGATGAGTGAAATATTCTATGCGGGGGGAACTGCTGTAAAGGATATTTCTGCGAATGACCTGATCGGTGACTTAAATGCTATGGGCAGACAGGCTTTTTTTGCGGAGAACAGGAATGATTTTCTAAAAACTGTCCGTCCTCACTTTACGGATGATTGTGTACTGCTGCTGATGGGCGCCAGGGATCCTTCCCTGGAACAATTTGCAAAAGAAACCTGGGAAAATTTATAAGGCAGCGACCCCGATGGCTATCGGGGCTACCGTATTTTCTTTGGCCACCGGCAGGAACATGTACCAGCATAGGGCCATCAGCAGTCCCGGATGCGGCTGGTCCGAAAGGTTTTTATCTTTTCTGAAATGCACAGCGGTCGTTCCATCATTTGTGGTAAGCCCACAGGCAACCACCGGCTGTTCTTCTGATTCTTTGAACAGGATCAATTCGGCCAGCGGGTTGTTCCGGGTGCTGTAGTAAAATTTTTCTCCGTTAACGGTGATGAAGTGCTGCCTGTTTTCCTGTCCAAACTCACCGATCTTGATGCCATATTCATTACGGATCACTGTCTTGTTTCGCCGGAAACCTTCTTTTCTTATCAGGAACACTCTTTTTTCCTTGTTGCACTCTACCCTGGCGGAATTGGAGAAAGGATTGAATACTAATGTGAGACGCTTTTTGTCGTCCTTATACAAGTGATAGATTTCCTGTTCTGCTGTTGATTTGACTGTCTCCCATCTCATAGTAAAAGGTATTATGGTTCATTTAGCGGTAGAAAAAATACAAAGCTTTCCGGGGGTAACAAGTGCTTAACCTAAAATTAATATTAACTTCATATAACCCTCTTTTGGGTGCAAAAACTGTGGAAAATCCGGGGTTAATGCACATTTTTGCAGTAAATGCCTAATCTTCAGCCATGAAAAAGTTGACGGAAAGAGATAAAAAGTTTTTAGAAAGGGCTATTGAATTGTCCCGGAAGGGCATGCAGGGTGGAGAGGGCGGCCCCTTTGGCTGTGTGGTAGTGAAGGGGGATGAGATAGTTGGTGAGGGCTGCAATATGGTTACCTCCTCAAACGACCCGACCGCTCATGCAGAGGTGGTGGCCATCCGCAATGCCTGTGAAAAGCTGGGGACTTACCAGTTGAATGATTGTGAGATCTATACAAGCTGCGAACCCTGTCCCATGTGCCTTGGCGCCATTTACTGGGCCCGTCCCCAAAAAGTGGTGTATGCCAATACCCGTGAGGAAGCGGCGGCCATTGAGTTTGATGATGAATTTATCTATAATGAGATCAATGCCCCGATGAACGACCGGAAGATCCCTTTTGTCCATCATCCTCATCCGCAGGCGGCGGCGGTTTTCGCTGAATGGGAAAAATGGGAAGGAAAGAAAAAGTACTGATCAATTTTTAAGAAGCCGGGTGATGACCACATAGCTGATCACAATCAGCAGAATAAGAATGAGTATTGAAGCATAGAGCCAGGGCTGGTCTTTTATTTTCATTTTCTCCCGGCGTTTTTTCTTCTGTGCCGTTTTTTTCTTCAGGTCACGGTTCAGCATCTCCACCATGTACTGCAGTTGTTCCTTGTCTTTGAATTCCTGCAGCCCTTCTATCGCATCGTCGCCGAACTCATCCTTTATAAGGTGCTTTTCCACTTCATGCTTTTGCTGTTCAGACAATTTGCCCTGCAGGTAGAGCAGCAATGTTGCCTGGTCAACCTCAGACGATAAATGGGATAATATGTCTTTATAGTTCTCTGACATTAGATAATCAAATAAGTAAAATGATCAAACAGGTCATACAGGTCAGGATAGTTTTTCCTTCAGTTTTTTTTCTATTAATATCCTCAAATTTCTTTTACCGTTCTGGATATAGCTTTTCACCTGCAGCATAGTGTAGCCGGTGGTTTCGCTTACTTCCTGGTAGCTTTTCTTTTGCAGGTAAAACAAAGTTACACATTGCTCCTGCTCCGGATTCAGTTCTTTCAGCGCTGCATTCATCAGTTCCAGCGTCAGATCGGTCTGCAGCAATTCCTGCCGGTCTTCCCGATAGCTATCGGGATCCTCTCCGGGTTTCATGGCAGTCATCCGGTCATTTATTTCTATGGTGATCTTCCCCTGTTTTTCCCGCAGCCGCATCAGGCAATGGTTCTTGGCCACCATATACAGCCATGATTTGAAATATTCCACCCGGTATTTATGCAGTTCCTGTATCACTTTTAAAAATACCTGCTGCACACTGTCTTTGGCTTCTTCCTCATTTTTCAGGTATTTCATACACACACCCAATAACAAAAGTGTGTATCGCTGTAATAAGATACCCAGCCATTCATTGTCATGACCGGCATAGAACTGTTCCAGCAGTTCCTGGTCCGTTAAATGTGTGTAATGATCCGTCTTCACAAACGAAAAATAGCTATTTGTTGCCAGTTAGATGCAGGTTTCCGCAATTTCAACAAAATTTTACTGCGGTCAATTTGCTATATTGGATCAAACTTTATCAGATGGACTATGCTGTAGTAGCAGTACCTGCTGCCCCCATAAGACGAAAGCCCAACCACAGGAAAGAAATGGTGAACCAGTTATTGTTTGGTGAAACAGTGAAAGTATTGAGAGAAAAAAATGACCTGTGGGTAAAAGTAAGGAGCCTGCATGATGGTTACGAAGGCTGGACCACCAACACCCTGCTGCAGGAAGTAAATGAGGGCTTTGCCAGTACCCGCAGCGCTTTTGTAACCAGTGAAATGCTGGGCAATGTTCATCTTGATGACAGGAAGATCAATATCCCTGTCGGGTCATCACTTCCATTCTTTAATGACGGCAAAGCCCGCCCGGATGACCCGGTCGGACGGGGCTTACTGGGGAAAAAGGAATTTACATTCAGCGGTAATTATTTTAAACGGGATGAGCAGATACCGTCTGCTGAATTAATAACGAACCTTACCGCTCCCTGGATGAATGCGCCTTACCTCTGGGGTGGCCGTACCGTACTGGGGGTGGATTGCAGCGGTTTTGTGCAGGTGATATACAAGCTGATGGGTATTGACC
>JANNUI010000515.1:0-17322 GCA_031395125.1 Chitinophagaceae bacterium
GATATGGCTCGTTATGATTTTGACTGCACTATTGCTTGCGTTTATCCCCGCTTTTTTCTTTTTGCTGCTGTCCTGCGGTGAGGAAGAAGAAAAATAATCAAACAGGAACTGCTGCCTCCATACGGAATCAGGACGCTGAAACTTGATCAATGCATTCTCCAGCCCCACATATTTCAGTTCGGCTTCTTTTTTGAAAAAGAACCAATCAGTGATCCGCAACTTCATATCACCGGCGTATAAAATGGTATCGCCTTGCTTGTCTTCCAGTAATACCCCTTCAAGGTGCATCCGGTTGAAGAGTGAAAAGTCAATATGCCTGATGGTCACCTTGGTCTGCAGATCTTTGGAAAGTCTTTTGGTCACCTGGCGGGCTATCCAGTTCTGGCCAAAGGGGGTCTGGATAAAAATATAGATGCCCACCAGCAAAAAGAGCAGCGTAAGGAAGAACCACTTTAATATTTTTTTGAATCGCTTCAGCAGCAGGGATTTATTTGTAAAAGTATGCAATAGAATCCTTTAGGCAAATTCAGTACCACAAATAAGTATGAAGTATGAAATCTGAAGTACGAATGGCAGAAGGTTTAAATTGCAGCAAAATCTGGTAATGAAAAAGTTGTTGCTGCTTGCTTCGCTCTTCTTTCTTAACAAAACTTTTGCCCAGCCCGCTGCCCCTGCACTCCGGGAAAAGTTTGTGCTGGTAATTCACGGGGGGGCCGGTACTATTCTCAAAAGCCAGATGACGCCTGAAAGGGAGAAGGCCTATAACGATGGGCTGAACCTGGCCCTTCAGACCGGTCATGATATTTTGAAAAATGGCGGAACCGCCCTTGATGCCGTGGAAGCTACCGTCCGCAGCATGGAAGACAATCCCCTCTTCAACGCCGGCAAAGGGGCTGTATTCACCAATGAAGGAAAAAATGAACTGGATGCCGCCATCATGGATGGAAAAACATTAGCCGCTGGTTCGGTGGCCGGTGTCAGTACGATCAAAAATCCTATCACTGCAGCAAGGGCCGTAATGGAGAAAAGCCCGCATGTGATGATGACCGGTGCAGGCGCTGAAAAATTTGCAAAACAGCAGGGCATTGAGATCGTTGACCCTTCTTACTTCTATACAGAGAACCGGTGGGAGGGATTGCAAAAAGCGAAAGCCGAAGATTCTCTTAAAATGAATCTTGATCATAATGATTCAGCCCATAAAAAAAGCAGTCGCTTTAGTGAATTTTATTACTCCCCATTTGGAGTTGGGGGCAAATATGGAACGGTAGGTGCCGTGGCCCTTGACCGGCACGGCAACCTCGCTGCTGCCACCAGCACGGGCGGAATGACCAATAAGAAATTCGGCCGGGTGGGCGATGCACCAATTATTGGTTCCGGCACTTATGCCAGCAATAATACCGTTGCTATCAGTTGTACGGGCTGGGGTGAATTTTTCATTCGCCTGGTGATGGCCAAAACTATCAGCGATATGATGGAGTTTGGGAAAATGACGTTGAAAAATGCTGCCGATGAAATGGTCCTGAAACGGCTGCCCGCACTGGGCGGCGATGGCGGACTGATAGCCGTCGATAAAGACGGAAATATTGCCATGCCTTTTTGTACATCAGGCATGTACCGGGGTTATATCAATAATTCCGGGGAAAAAGAAGTGAAGATCTACAAAGAGTAAAATAAAATTATTTTTTCAGCATGTGAAATAGAGGGCCGCTGCTGTTTTGCATGCTGGCCGGTTGAATACTTGTAAAGTATATCACTAATTTCATTGAATGAAAAAGTCACCTTTACTATTTATTGCCTTTGCCTTGCTGCTACAGAACAGCCCGGCACAAACAAGGGCCGATTCTGTTCAGCTTATCCGCAACACCGTAAGCCTCTACGATCTTGACTTTACAGATGCAGAGGCGGATTCGATGATCGGCAACCTGAGATATTACCATCAGTTATACAAAGGAATGCATAACTCGCCCCTGAGAAACGACGTCCCCTACCCTTTTGCATTTCATCCTGCACCGGTTGGCATGAAAATATCCACCAAAAGAGAAAAGATATTCTGGGATATCCCATTAAGAACCGAACTGCCTGCCAATAAGAACGATCTTGCTTTCTTTTCCATTCCTCAACTGGCAGCACTGATCGTAAAGAAAAAAATAAGTTCCCTCGAGCTGACCAAATTCTTTATTGGACGATTAAAAAAATGGGGTGATACGCTTGAATGCGTTATTACACTTACAGAAGATCTTGCCCTGCAGCAGGCCAGGCAGGCGGATGATGAATTGAAACAGGGCATTTACCGCGGCATATTGCATGGCATCCCTTACGGGCTGAAAGACCTGTTTGCAGTGAAAGGATACAAAACCACCTGGGGCACCACCCCCTACAAAGACCAGGTGATCGATACAGATTCCTATGTATACCTCCAGTTAAAAAAATCCGGCGCCGTATTATGCGCCAAATTATCATTGGGTGCACTGGCCTATAACAATAAATGGTTTGGGGGTGAAACAAAGAACCCCTGGAACCTGAAGCAGGGATCCAGCGGTTCATCCGCGGGTTCTGCTGCCGCCACCGTTTCGGGGCTGCTGCCTTTTACCATTGGCACTGAAACATTGGGTTCCATCGTATCTCCATCCACCCGCTGTGGCGCTACCGGTCTCCGGCCCACGTTTGGAACCGTAAGCCGGCATGGCGCAATGGTACTTTGCTGGAGTCTCGACAAGATCGGCCCCATTTGCCGCAGTGCTGAAGATGCGGCCATTGTTTATGCATTCATTCACGGAACAGACGGGAATGACCCCAGCGCCATCAGTCATACATTCAACTATACAGGCAAAGTGGATCTTTCCAAACTCCGAATTGCTTATCCTGAGAATTATTTCAGGCGGCTTGACTCCAATGCGGCAGAAAGAAAAGTGCTGGAACTGTACCGTTCGCAGGGAGCCACCATTCAGGCAGTTAATTTCCCTGACTCTGCCATGTACCCGGTAAATATTGTCAGTATTATTTTAAACGCTGAAAGCGCCGCTGCTTTTGATGAACTCACCAGGAACAACAAGGATGACCTGATAGAAAGACAAGACCGGGATTTCTGGCCCAATTCCTTTCGCGCTGCCAGGACCGTGCCTGCTGTGGAGTATATCAATGCTAACCGGCATCGTTCATTGCTCTGTAAAAAGATGAATGATTTCATGAAGAATTACGATGTACTGATCGTTCCGACTTTTGCAGGCAGGCAATTATCCATGACCAATCTTACCGGTCATCCTGCAGTAGTAATGCCCATTGGTTTTAACTCAAATGGTTCACCATTAAGCATCACCCTGATCGGCAACTTATATGACGAAGCCACTATCTTAGCGGCTGCCAAAGCATTCCAGGATAAAACTGATTTTAATAAGAAACACCCCGAAAAATTCCTGCATTAAAAAGAAAAATGGCTATGAAGAAATTAATCCCGTTTGCTGCGCTGACCCTGTTTCTATTCTCCTGTTCAAACAAAGGAAAAGGAAAAGAAAAAGCAGATCTGCTTGTTTATAATGCTACTATTTATTCAGTTGACTCTTCTTTTTCCACTGCTGAGGCCATGGTGATAAAAGATGGAAAGATCCTGGCAACCGGCAGTCTCGCCGAACTGGAAAAGCAATTTGAAATAAAAGAAAAGGAAGATGCCGGGGGAAAATTCATTTACCCGGGTTTTATTGACGCCCATGCCCATTTTGTTGGGTATGGCCTCAGTTTACAGCGGGTAGATCTTACCGGTACAAATAGTTGGGACGAAGTGGTTGAAAAAGTAAAGGCCTTTGCCGCGGCCAATCCGTCAGCCGGCGGATGGATCACCGGACGTGGCTGGGACCAGAACGACTGGGACATAAAAGCTATGCCCACCAATGAAAAATTGAATGAATTATTTCCTGACCGCCCTGTTTTGATAACGAGAATAGATGGCCATGCTGCCATCGCTAATCAAAAAGCACTTGATCTGGCAGCTGTGCAGGCCGGAGATACACTCACCGGGGGTGAAATTGAAGAAATGGAAGGCACACTCACGGGTCTGCTGATCGATAATGCCGTTGACCTGGTGTCTGCAAAAATTCCGGGCGCATCCGAAGAACAATTAAAGAAAGCATTGCAGGCGGCGGAGAAAAATTGTTTTGCAGTTGGTCTCACTACCATTGATGATTGCGGGCTGGGTTTTGAACAGGTGGAGGCTATCAAAAAGATGCAGGATAAAAGTGACCTGAAAATGCGGCTTTATGTAATGCTCAGTGATGAAAAAGCCAATTATGATTACGCCGAAAAGAATGGAATGATCAAAACAGACCGGCTGAATGTGCGGAGTTTTAAAGTGTATGGAGACGGTGCACTGGGCTCAAGAGGTGCCTGCCTGCTGGAGCCATACAACGACAAACCGGGACATTATGGTTTCCTGCTGAGTAAAGCGGAGCATTTTGATTCGGTGGCTAACTGGATAAGCAGTAAAGGCTGGCAAATGTGCACCCATGCCATCGGCGACAGCGGCAACCGGGCGATACTGAACATTTATGCTAAATACTTAAAAGGCAAAAATGATCTGCGCTGGAGAATAGAACATGCACAGGTGGTGAACCAAAATGATTTCAACTTGTTTGGAACTAATTCAATTATCCCTTCAGTGCAACCTACCCATGCCACCAGTGATATGTACTGGGCCGGCGACCGTCTTGGTGCTGAAAGAGTGAAAGGCGCCTATGCCTATCAACAATTACTGCAGCAAAACGGCTGGATACCGCTGGGTACTGATTTCCCGGTGGAAGATATATCCACTTTCAAAACATTTTTCGCAGCCGTGGTGAGAAAAGATGCAAAAGGCTTTCCCAATGGCGGGTACCAGGTGGAGAATGCACTTTCAAGAGAGGAGGCTATCAGAGGCATGACCATCTGGGCAGCCAGGTCCAATTTTGAAGAAAAGGAAAAAGGAAGCCTGGAGAAAGGAAAGTTCGCCGACTTTATTATTCTTGATAAAGACCTGATGAAAATACCGGCTGATGAAATACTGCAAACGGTTGTGCTGAAAACTTTTTTGGGTGGAGAAAAAGTTTATGTCCGTAAGGTCCGCAAGGACTCCCTGGGAGACTCCATTGGAGAAAAAAAATAAGCATTACATAGTATTTATCCATAACCAAAATCATAAAATCCACATTTGTGGGTAAATCTGCGGACCGAACAGGTTAACTAAACGTCAATAAATCATTAAGTTTGTTGGATGAATTGGTCTGAAAAGAGCCAGGTTAAAGTAGCAATCCTCGATCTCTATGAAGGCAAGCCCAACCAGGGCATGCGTTGCATCCGCACCATCCTGAAAGAATGGGCTGATAACAACGACCTCCAGCTGCAGATGGATGAATTTGATGTACGCCTGAAAAATCAGCTTCCCGGTCTTTCCTACGACATCTATATTTCAACCGGGGGACCCGGCGACCCGCTGGTTAGCCGCTTCGAAGACTGGGATATTGCCTGGTGCCGCTGGCTCGATAGCATGGAGCGTTGGAATGCCCACCCTTCAAAAGCACGGAAGAAATACTTATTCTTTATCTGTCACTCTTTCCAACTGGCCTGTCGATATTTCAATGTGGGCGTGGTCTCCAGGAGAAAATCAACTGCTTTTGGCGTCTTTCCCATGCACATGCTGGAAGCTGGTGCTGATGAGCCTGTATTTGATGGCCTTCATGATCCCTTCTATGCAGTTGACAGCCGGGACTACCAGGTCATCCAGCCCAACCATGCATTACTGAACAGGATGGGTGCCAAAATTCTTTGCATTGAAAAAAGCCGTCCGCATGTTCCTTATGAAAGAGCCCTTATGGGCATCCGCTTCAATGACCAGATGGTCGGCACACAGTTTCATCCCGAAGCAGATGCACCGGGTATGAGTATGTACCTGCAGACAGAGGAAAAAAGGAAAACAGTAATAGAAAGTCACGGTGAAGACAAACTCCGCAGTATGCTCCAACACCTGGAAGACCCGGATAAGATCATGTGGACCTATGCGCATATTATTCCCAATTTCCTAAACGAGGCCATCGGGCAACTGACACCTGCGGATGTGTAGCAGTTTCAATATCATTCCTTAACAACCTCATCCCTTTTAATAATTTCCGGCTGAAAAATAACCCAAACCGGGTATTGCCCGGTATTGGGTATTTCCTATCTTACGGCTGCATACTGATATAAATTTTATTCACCGGGATAGTCCCTTCCGGTGAATTAGAATCCACCCGGATCAGCATGATTGGTAGTAAAAACATATTCTGATGAAACTTATTCCCCTATTACTGATGGCAGGTGCCTGCAATACCGGCAAGCCTGACACAACCCGGCAGGATACGCTCCGCGTACAACTGAATGAATCTTTTAAAATTGAGCTGGGCACCAGTATGGGAACAGGTTATAGCTGGCGTATCAGCGATTCATCCTACCTCGGCAGCCTTTCGCTGGACTCCACGCAGGTGCTGAACAATGTGCAGGGAAAAGATGACGGCCCTGACATACAAATATTTTTCTTCACAGCAAGGAAAAAAGGAGAAACAAAACTACACTTCATCCGTACCCGTCCCTGGAAGAAAAAAGATCCACCGGATAAAGAACGAACTTATACACTACTCATCGAATAATCCTTTTTTAAACAACTAAACCTTACAAATCATGAAACGATTTAGTAAACCACAGGTGCTGGTGCTGGTCCTGGCCGGCCTCATCTGCTTTCAATCACTGCAGGCTCAACCCACTGTTGTATTACCTCAAAAATATGTGCTGCGGGAGGCTAATGCCCCGGCTGCTGTTAAAACAACATTGGCTTCGCAACGGGCAATCATTATCCAGAAAAAAATGGACTTTAATGTGGGTTTCACCGGGGTTAGCAATAAAAGCATTGCCCAGATAACCGGAGAAAAAGAAATGTCAGAGGCCGAAATTATCACGGTCAAACAATATGTACTCAGCCGCAAACTGACACCGGCAGCAATAGAAATCATTAAAATAAGATTCATAGGATGTATGGCTGGCAGTAGAAAATACGATGCCCGCACACAGGGGTATGTAACCCCAGTCAGGGATCAGCAATGCGGAAATTGCTGGGCTTATTCTGCCGTAGGGGCCTATGAAGGAAGCTATAAAAAAGTAAATGGCTCTTTTATCAACGCATCTGAGCAACAGGCTGTGAACTGTGTGGACGGAGATTGCGGGGGTGGTTTTGCCTATAAGGTGATGCAGTGGATGGTGGATCAGAATAAGAACCTCGCCACCGAAACTACTATTCCGGATGCAGGGGTGGACCAGGCCTGTGCAGGCGGCACACCCGCCACCAATTATTATGCTACAGACTGGGGCATCGTTCACCCTTCCGGAAACGCCAGTTTAATTGCTTCCGTTGCCGATATTAAAGAAGCAATGTGCAAATACGGCCCCATTGCTGCCAGTGTGCAGGTTACCGGGCTTTTTCAAAACTATGCCAGCGGGGTTTTCAATGAATTCGCAAGCAACTATGGCAACCCTTCCTCCAACCATGCCATTGTGCTGGTAGGTTGGGATGATGACAAAGGCGCCTGGCTGATGAAAAACTCATGGGGAACCGACTGGGGCGAAGATGGTTACATGTGGATAAAATACGGAACCAATAATATTGGCCGCCGGGCTGCCTGGATCATCGCTAAAAAAGCACCTGTTAAACTAATAAAGGCTGTTAAAGCAACCGATGCTCCTCTGATCAGGCAACAATAAACAGCAAAGATCACTGAACACTGAAGGCATGGCATTTTTCGCCATGCCTTTTTTATCGGCGTATATTCAGAAGCAAACAAAACCCTAATTTTATTGTGTAACATTTTTTCTATGATACCGGCCATCCGCAAAGCATATAATGAAGCATTTACCAAAGAAAACTATGAGGCTTTTTTAAAAGAACTGCATTCGGTTCATCCCGATGCCCTTGAGTTCAGGGTGGCGGAAACACCCATTTTTGTTCCCAGGGATTTCAAGAATAAAATACTGGATGCCTGTGAAAGTATTCTGGACATTATTGCCAACCCCGATTTTAAGGAGCTGACAAAAAATGCTATCCCAAAAGGGCTGCAGGTGCCGGGTGAAAACAACCACACACATTTCATTGCTTTTGATTTTGGTATCTGTATTAATGAAGCTGGTGAGTATGAGCCCCAACTGATAGAGATGCAGGGCTTCCCCACCCTGTTTGCCTACGAAGTGCTGTTAGATGATATTTTCAGGAAGCATTTTCCAGTTCCGGCAAACTTTGACTGTTACCTGAACGGTTACAACCGGGAAACTTATATCCGGTTACTGAAGGAAATAATTGTGGGCAACCACAATCCGGAAAATGTGATACTGCTGGAGATCTTTCCCCGCCAGCAGAAAACAAGGATCGATTTTTATTGTACCGAAGATTATCTCGGTATCAAAATGGTCTGCCTGACAGAACTGATCAAAGAAGGAAAGAAACTGTATTATATGAATGATGGAAAGAAAACAGAAGTGAAACGCATTTATAACCGCCTCATCTTTGATGACCTGCAACAGCAAACCCCCGAAGTACAGGAAAAGGGTCAGCTATTATTTGAGGAACTGGAAGTGGAATGGTGCCCGCACCCCAACTGGTTTTACCGCATCAGCAAATACACCCTGCCGCTGATCCGGCATCCTTATGTACCGCAAACATTCTATTTGAACGAAGTGAAACAGATACCTGCCGACCTGGAGAATTATGTACTAAAGCCCCTGTTCTCTTTTGCCGGGCAGGGTGTGGTGATCGATGTTACCCGGGCCGATATTGACAAGGTGAAAGACCCGGAGAACTGGATATTGCAGCGCAAAGTGAAATATGCCGAAGTGATACAAACCCCTGATGTGCCCTCCAAGGCCGAGATACGGATGTTCTATTTCTGGAAGGACGGGGAAGCAAGACCGGTGGCCACCAATAACCTCGGCAGGCTGAGCAAGGGAAAGATGATCGGGGTAAGGTATAATAAGGATAAAGAATGGGTAGGTGGAAATTTCTGTTATTTTGAAGCCCCCTAAATCTCCGCCAGCTGGCGGAGGACTTTACACGCTCCTGTTTGAAAATTAAAATCGTGATGAACTTTATAAAAAATATCCAACCAAAGCAACTTGTCCCCGGCATTACCGGCTACTATGCCCACGGCGACCAATTAACATTCGGGTATGTAGAACTTGAAAAAGGAAGCAGCGTACCCCTGCACCAGCATATACAGGAACAGATCACTTACATCATTGAAGGGGAACTGGATATGGTAATTGATGGACAATCTTGCTTACTGACAGCAGGGATGTATCATGTCATCCCATCCAACACATTCCATTCAGCCGTTGCTAAAACAAATTGCAAAGTGATTGATGCGTTCAGCCCTGTACGGGAGGATTATAAAGCCCCCAACCCCCGTCCGACCGGATCATCCGGGCGGGCCTAAAGGGGAGCAAGAAATGATTTTTATTTCAGCATACTATGAAATACTACATATTATTTTCCTTACTCCTGGTAACTCAGATTCAAACAAAGGGACAGGCCGATAATGAGATACAGGTATATGCCTCTCCCACTATCCAGCACAAATGGACCATATTTGAACTTCACAATAATTATACATTTAAAGGTAGCAAGTTCCTCGCTGATCCGAAAGATGCAAAATGGTACAATACTACTTTGGAGATCACCCATGGATTCGGAAAGAATTTTGAAATTGGGTTTTACACTTTTGCCGGCATAGCACCGGGTGCCGGTTACCAATACCTGGGGAACCAGGTAAGGCCGAGGGTGACAGTCCCCGAATCATGGAAATGGAAACTTGGCGCCAGCCTTTCGCTGGAGTTCGGTTTTTTCAGACCCGATGATACCAGCCATTTCTTCTGGCAGGGTGAACTACGGCCCATCATTGATAAGACAATCAAGAACTGGTATTTTGCCTTTAATCCCAATATTGATTTTGTGGTTAGCGGTGATAATAAAGGCGCCGGAATAGCGCCGCAGTTCAAAACCGTTTACACGATCAAACAAAAAGTAGGGATCGGGTTTGAATATTACGGAAGTCTGGGCCCGTTTGATGATATATTACCGGGCAACCTGCAGGAACATCTCATCGGCCCGGTGATCGATCTCTATACCCACCCCATGTGGGAAGTGAATGCCGGTTTTTTATTCGGTCTCACCGATAATTCCAACCAGCGTATCCTGAAGATCCTGCTGGGAAAGAGAAGAGCAAACAAAAACAATAGTCAAAAATAAGTGGCAAAGCCAAACTGGAACCCTGCCAGTTTGGATGGAGGGTTGCCGAGAATATCTTTTTGCCAGTTATAGCGGTAATTGAACCGGAGAACCGTTTGTGCGGTGGGCCGCCAGCTGATAGCGGGTACAACAGAAAAAAGATCATCGGCTATTTTCCCGCCGTTTGCAATAAAATTCCCTTTGTTCCAGTCCACATATTCCAGCCGCAGCGCAGCATTGATCACAGACTTCTCAAAGCCAAAAATGCTTTTCCGGATAACAGGCTGAACTATATCAATGAATCCTCCCTGCTGTCTTTCGCCAAACTGCTCTGTATAGGTATCAGGCACATCTACTTTTACCATGGCCCACTCCGTATTGATGAAGGTCTTTGTTGCAGCAATAGTTGTATTGAGATCGATGGCGAAAACAGTTGCCCTTCTCCTTTTATCCAGTACCAGGCCATCATCCTCGAACTTATTGTACACCCCGCTCATGTAAGAAAGCCCCAACTCCCCTATCTTATTATTTCTTATCGCCACTTTACCGGTGACCAGCATGCGGCCATTAAAACTTTCTTCAAACCTTTCGGGGTTTTCCTTTGTGGCCGGAAGAAATGTTTTGCTCTCTGTATTGGATATGATCCTGTCATTAAAACCATTGGTCAGGTACACTTCATACCCGTACACCCAATCTTTTGTATATTTCTTTCCGTACAAACCAAAGCCCACATTGCTGAAAGTTGCCGGCAGCATTTGTGTGGCCGAAACGGGCCGGTCCACAAATTCCCATTTGGGCCCGTCATGATTCTGGTTAAATGCCCCGATGGGGTTCAGCACAATCCCGCCCCGCAGGTTCAGCAAGGGATTAAATTCGATATCCAATGAAGCAAACTCAATACTTATCTCTTTTGCCCCGTCCTCAAATTCTATTTCGCTTAAGAATTTTATCCGGTTGGCAATGGAGGAAGAAATAAAGATGGAAACCCGGCGCATCTGGAACTGGTGACCTTCTGTTACCCCATCCTGCTGCAGGTATTGGTAGTTAGCTTCAGCATATCCTCCCAATGCCACCGGCAATTTACCTATCTGCATGAAAGGACGATTGTATACAGCATCCATATTCATGGACGACCCTGCAGTATCTTTTGGAATGCGCCGGAGCAGGGTCGGGTCGATCTGCCCGATGGCAGTTTTGGTAAAAACAAGAAGAAGTATCAGTAGTATTGTTTTCATATTGCTCTGAGGTCAATAAATAATTGGTTGTTTGAAAGGGTAACAGGGAAATTCCGGAGGTTCCTGTCTGCCGGTCCGTTTTTGACGGTTCCTTTGTTATCAAACTCACTCCCGTGTGCTGTGCACTGCAGGTAATCACCCGATGCCTGCAATTCAGCACCCTGGTGGGTGCAGCGCATCCATAATGCCGAATAATCTTTTTCGCTGAACCGGTACACACAAATTGGATATTGCAGCGCTTCATTCCTTATTATAATAAATGAACGGTACCCTGCCTGGCCATTTAGTTTAATATTGAACTCATTGATGTCAACCGTCAAACCATCCTTCCCCAAATTCCCGCTGATGTACCGGGTGGGTGTACAGGAAGACCAGACAGTTCCAAGCGCTGCAGCAGATACACAGGCAGTACAGCTGTTCCTTATGAATTTTCTTCTGTCCATTTTTAAAGAGATTCAAGGAATTTAATCAATTGGGCCTTCCCTTCAGCCGTTAATTGCTGAAACCTTGTTTTACTTTGAGCCGCTTCTCCCCCATGCTGCAGAATAGCTTCTTCAATACTTCCTGCCCGCCCGTCATGTAATAAAAAATATTGCCCACCCTGTGAATTTTTGGATAAACCCAAACCCCAGAGTGGCGGCGTTCTCCATTCGGCAGAAGTGGCAGATCCTTCGGTGTATCGATCATCCAGTCCCGGTCCCATATCATGCAGCAGCAGATCGGTGTACGGGAAAAAAGTTTTATTGGATAAAGCAGCGATGGGTGAAGATCCTGTTGCCAGTTGCGGGGTATGACAACTGGCACAACCTGTATTCAGAAAAAGTTGCCGGCCGCTTTGTACATTCCCGTCGTTTTGATTCCGCTGCACCGGTGCCTTCAGTGTTTGCAGGTAAAAAACAACATCATGCACTGTTTGGGTTGACACTTCCGGGTCAATGGCCAGCCCGCTGTAGGTATCGATGGTTTCAAATGCGGATGTGATACCAATATCCTGGTTATAGGCATTCGCAGTTTGCTGAAGCAGGTCATACACGGCAGCTTTCTTCCCAAAACGGCCGATGTATTTTCCATTTTGGACAATGGGTGCAGAACGGATCAGCACATAAGATGGGATATTGATCCAGTTGGGCCTTCCCGAGATCCCATCGCCGTTTGTATCATTCTCATCGGCCAATGCAAGGATGGCAGCATCCGGCACAAAATCCAAAAACCCAAGTCCTGTATTAGCCGGTGGCATAAACTTTGAAAAAGTGGCCCCGGCTGGTAGTTGCTCTGGTTGGAAACCGGGAATAGCCCGGTGCTGTAATTGGGGCCCTCCCCGGTTTAAAAACTGGTTACCGCTGGCGTCTCTCTGGCCGAAACGGGTCAGCATAGTGAACGGGTGCCCTTTACCATCGCCTGCATGGCAGCTGCCGCAGGAGGTGGCGACAAAGATGGGCCCCAGTCCATTGGCCGTGGTAAATATCTCATCGTTGAAGGCTATATCTCCCCGCAGGAAAACAGCATTTTGCTCCGGCGTCAACCCGGCAACCGGTCCGTCCAGTATTTCATCATCGGCCGGGGCGCCGGGCAACAGTTTCTGACAGGCAACAATACCAATCAAAAAAGTTGAAATGACAATTATTTTTTTCATTTTTCAGGTGTTCTAAACATATTTTTAGGCGAGACTAAATATTTATTTAGTCAAATATAAGAACTCCTGGCATTTGAGCAAAAGAAAAAAGGCTTTTTGAGAAACTGGTCATTCCCTGTCGATTCCTGAAAAGTCTTGTTTATCCGCTGAGCATCAGTGATACTGGAATCCAGTTCTTTATCAGACAGGTAGGTGAGCTTACAAAACCAGCGTTGCGACTTTTATAGTCTTATCTTTGTCATCTGTCCAGGCAAAAAATAAATTACTACCTGATTTTGTCATCTGTGGAAAACCGCTTGATCTCGATTCTGAAGAAGATGCGATAATAATTGAGGGTTCTTTCTTACCATCCTGATAGACCCTGGCGGCTTTTATCACCGACCCTTCCATCCAACTGACCATTGCACTTCTCTCATCTAACATTAGCACATCCACCCGGCCAATTCCTTTTCCCTCATCCATGCGGATGGGAGCACTAAAAGTAGCTCCTCCATCTTTCGAAAAAACAATATTTACCTGTGCCTTTTTTTCTGGTGAGGAAAACCAGGCCACTACAAGATTATTGCCCTGTGCATCAGCCCTGGGTCCATTAACCGGGCACCCGTTGATCTTCCAGTTGTCGGAAAAAATAAGCTTGGGTGATGTCCATTGTCCGTTTAAAAGCCGAACAATGGATATATCTCTTATTTCTTCGTCCGACCTGTCCCTATATACTACAATAGGCCCATTCACAGTAATGGCAGCACTTGTCTGGCAACAATCACATACACGGTTGTCCAGTTCCCACTCGCCGGATTTGTTTCCCTGTTTATCTACGATTGCTCCACGGATTGTCATTTGGCCATGATGTCCTTCATCATGTCCCCCTGTGCCTTCCATTGCGGCATTTCTGCCGTCAAGCCATGAAATAAAATAATTTTCCCGGTATGGTATCATGGAAACAAAGCCATGTTCAGCTTTTTTCCCATCATCATGAAGGATTTTGGGAGAATTCCATGTTCTTCCCAGGTCAGCAGATGTAACTATTTTAACATCATAAGTATAAGTGCCTTTTTCGCTCTTCTCTAAAAAATGCGCTACCATGTTATTTGCACCATCCGCAGCTATCAGCGGGTAGTCGGCCCAATTGACAAACCAATTGTCGCCGGAGCTAATTACCCGGGGTTGTGACCATTGCTCATTATCGAGGACAGAAAATTTCAGTGAACTTTTCCTCTTTCTTTTTTCAATCCATGACAGGTAAATCAACCCGTTTTTATCTGTAAATAAATACGGCTCCGCACATCCGGTATCAACAGGAGAGATAAGCCGTTTTAAATTACCGATCATATCAGCAGAAGACTGATTTGTTTTATTGCCTGTTTCTTTTGGGGCATTATTGCAGGACCCAATTGAAAGGATAAGCAGCAAGGCACTGAATAGTTTAGTCATTCTCATTTATGATTTTACGGATCATATCAATATTATTATTATCATCCCATTTGCGTGAACCCATTTCCGAAAAAACCAGTGCTCCTTCCCGATCAAATATAAAGGTAGTTGGCAAAGCCTGGATGTCTAACTCCTCACTGTTTTCGATCCGGGCATAATTTAATTTATAATTATGATTGATCTTGAATGCTGTAATTTCTTCAGTGACTTCACCGGAAGCCATCAGGAATATAATATTTTCACCCCGCAGAATATTTTGTGCTCTCTCTATAGAAGGTATTTCTTCTTTACAGGGCTTGCACCAGGTAGCCCAAAAATTGAGAAAGATCGTTTTTCCCTGATACTGTTTCAGATCGATGGGCTGATTTCTCAAATCCGTTAACCTCACTTTGTCGAATGGCCGATCCGGAAGTATTGGTATAGGTTTTTCCTTATCCACTCCTTTGCAACAAATAAAACCCGTTAATAAAACAAGGCTGATCTTTTTAATGCTGATCACTTACCGGTTGATTAGTTGATTCAATATTTTATGGATGGTGCTGATTATGCAAATGGTGCAGGGAAGTTATGGTATGATGATGACAGATATGATGCCCCGGGTGATGGTCGCAATTAGTGTGGTGATGGTTATTTGCTGTAGTAATCAGGGAATCATTCAGGTGCCCCGGATAATGCGGATGATGATGGCCGTGATGGTTAACAGCCGGGTTGTAGGGTACCCACTGGTGTCCATGATCATCGTGTGAGTAGGTGCTGTGATGGTAGTTATTATGATGATGCCAGAACAGAGAATCATGATGATGATATGCACTGTCCCAATATTGACGCTGGTTCTGATTAGGTGCTGCTATTAAGTTATTGAGCGCTGTATTCATGTCACTAAGCCGTGATGTCATGGTATTGGATGCGGTTAAGTCATCCGGTGCTATGGTTTCAGTGGAATTATTGCTTTTATTACAAGCCAGTATTAATGCAACAACCAGGCTTAGTAAAACGACAGTTTTCATGGCTTTAGTTTTTTTTGATACTTGTAATTTACTCATTTTTTTGGACCCGGAAGGAGAAATATACGTTCTGAGTATTTTTACAGTTAGCGAGACTTCGACTGACTTTTAAAGCATTGAAATATACACAGATCTACGATTTACTTTTTACTTTCAGCATACTTGCATTGATAGCTACCACAACCGTACTTACACTCATTAACACTGCGCCCACAGCAGGACTTAACAAAATACCCATCTTATATAATACACCTGCTGCCAGTGGCAATGCCACGATATTGTAGCCTGTCGCCCAAATTAAATTCTGGATCATTTTCCGGTAAGTGGCTTTACCAAATAAAATCAAACTAACTATGTCTTTTGGATTACTGTTTACTAAAACTATTCCTGCGGTTTCAGCGGCTATATCACTGCCACTGCCTACAGCAATGCCAATATCAGCCTGCGCCAAAGCTGGTGCATCATTTACACCATCACCTGTCATGGCCACAAATTCTCCCCTGCTTTGCAATTCTTTTATCTTTTCCAATTTCTGATGGGGTAATACTTCAGCAAAGAAGCTATCCATGCCCAAATTTTTACTTACAACTGCTGCCACTTTACCGTTGTCGCCTGTAAGTAAGATGGACTTTATATTATTTTGTTTCAGGGTTTGAATGGCATCTGCTGATTCCGGTCTTACCTCATCCGATAAAGCAATATATCCTGCCAATTGATCATTGACAATTACAAACACAACTGTTTCGGTATCATTGGCTGTGAAGCCATCTGGAACACCAATATTATTTTCTTTTAAATAGCCAGGGCTTACCACCAATATCTTTTTACCTTCTACGGTGGCTTCAACACCTTTACCGGTGATGGCATTAAAATTTTCTGTTGCAGGAATAGCCAGTTTCAAATCTTTTACTTTTTGCAGAATGCCTGTTGCAATAGGATGTTCTGATTTCTGTTCTAATGCAGATGCCAGGCGAATGAGTTCATTTTCAGTTAATTCTTTTTGCAGCGAAACGATTTTGGATACTTCAAATTTTCCAACAGTCAATGTGCCGGTTTTGTCAAATACAATGGTGGTAATTTTTCTTGCATTTTCAAATGCTGTTCTGTTCTTAATGAGCAAACCATTTTTTGCCGATAACGCGGTTGACTTAGCAACTACCAACGGCACAGCCAATCCTAAAGCATGAGGGCAACAAATTACAATTACAGTTACCATACGCTCCATAGAGAAAGCCAAAGATTGTCCCGTTAAAAACCAGTATAAAAATGTACCAATGCCTGCAATAATCGCAATCGCTGTCAGCCATTTTGCGGCTTTGTCTGCTACCAACTGGGTTTTTGATTTTGATTTTTGTGCATCATCCACCAACTTTATTACCTGTGAGAGATATGAATCTTTTGCGGCATGAGATACGGTAACTTTTATTGAACCATTGCCATTAATGGCTCCGGCAATTACTTTATCGCCCTTTATTTTTTGCACAGGTTTGCTTTCTCCTGTCAACATGGATTCATTCAAATAACTTTCCCCTTCTAAAATTATTCCATCGGCTGCAACTTTTTCCCCCGGCTTGATTAGTATAACATCATTCGCATTCAGGTTTACTGTTTTTACATCAGTGATTTGTTCCCCTTTTACAAGATGAGTATCATCGGGCATTAACCGGACCAACAATTCCAGTTCCCTTGATGCACCGGCAACTGATTTCATTTCAATCCAATGCCCCAACAGCATTATTAAAATAAGCGTTGCCA
>JANNUI010000560.1:0-3020 GCA_031395125.1 Chitinophagaceae bacterium
GTCAGCGCCTGTAAAACGCCGGTGGGGTTATAGCTGGCGAAAATGGTCGGGATAAAGATAATAGCCTGTGCAAAGATGATCGGCATTACACCGGCACTGTTCACCTTCAGCGGCAGGAACTGCCGGGCTCCGCCACCACCAAACTGCCTGTTGCCAACGATCTGTTTGGCATAGTTGACCGGCACTTTCCTCACTCCCTGTATGAGCAGGATAGTACCCATAATGATAGCGATAAGAATGGCGATCTCAACAATGAAAACGAGTATTTGCCCGTTACGAACGGATTTGGCGCCTAATTCCTCAATGAATGACTGGGGTAACCGGGCCAGGATACCGATCATGATGATCAATGAAGTACCGTTACCCAAACCTTTGTCGGTGATCTTCTCACCCATCCACATAACAAACATTGTTCCTGCGGTAAGTACCATTACGGTGGTAAGCCAGAAGTTGGCCGGCGAAAACCCTGCCATCATTCCTCCCTGCTTGAGCATATCCTGCAGGTAAGTCACGTAAGCAGATGCCTGCAATATGGTAACCGCCACAGTCAGGTAACGGGTGTACTGGTTGATCTTTTTACGGCCGCTTTCACCTTCTTTCTGCAGTTTCTGGAACCTTGGCACCAGCACTGTCATCAGCTGCATAAAGATGGAGGCTGAGATATAAGGCATGATACCGAGTGCAAAAATGGAGGCGTTATTGAAAGCACCGCCCGAGAAAGCATCGATCAGCCCGAGGATACCGGTGCTCTCACCGCTGCTCTGGATCTGGTTCGGGTCAATACCTGGCAGTACAATATGCGAACCCACCCGGTAGATGGCGATCATCATCATGGTGAACAATATCTTGCCACGCAGCTCTTCGATGCTCCAGATATTTTTGAGTGTCTGTATTAATTTCTTCACGGGGATTCAAAAAATTTATTATCTCATTAAACGTAAAAAGACGCATTTGAAATGCGTCGCTGCAATTTAGCGAATTTACTTTACTATTTCCACCGATCCACCGGCTGCTTCGATCGCCGTTTTAGCTTTTTCACTCATCGCATTCACTTTAAAGACAAGCTTTCCTTTTATCTCACCATTGCCGAGTATTTTCACCTTGTCTGTCCGGTTCACCAGCCCGTTGATATAAAGGTTTTCCAGTGAAACCTCGCTGATACTGTATTTTTCTGCCAGTTGTTCGATCTGACCCAGGTTAAAGACTTTGTACTCTATGCGGTGCGGATTTTTAAACCCTCTTTTGGGTATCCGGCGCTGGATCGGCATTTGACCGCCTTCATGCGACATTTTCCTTTTGTAACCGGTACGGCTTTGACCGCCCTTATTACCTTTTGTCGATGTACCACCCTTGCCCGATGCCTCACCGCGGCCTATCCTTTTCTCCTTGTGTGTAGCGCCTTTTGCAGGCTTTAACTGATGTAATTTCATTATACTGATTTTATACTCTACGGGGAATCACCCCTCGCTTTTAATAATGTTAAATTATAGATGTTGAATGTTAGATGGGCAATTTAAAATTTAGCATCTAGCATTTAGCATCACTTGGCCTCTTCCACTTTTACGAGGTGTGTTACTTTACGCACCATACCCAGCACCTGCGGAGTGGCTTCCACTTCTTTGGTCATATTGGTTTTAGTCAGTCCCAGCGCCTGCAGGGTCAGCTTTTGCCGTTCCGGCCTGTCGATCGGGCTTTTAACCAGTGTTATTTTTATCTTTTTCATAATTCAGTTCGTTTAATACGGATCAACCGTTGAATACTTTCTTCAATCCAAGTGTGCGGGTCTTGGCAACGCTTATCGGTTCTCTTAATAAAGCCAAAGCCTTGAAAGTCGCCTTCACCACATTATGCGGATTGGCCGAACCTAATGATTTGGCCAGGATATCAGTAACACCGGCTGCTTCCAGCACGGCCCGCATACTTCCCCCGGCGATCACACCGGTTCCATGTGCGGCAGGCTTGATCAGTACCTTGGCTGCGCCTTCCTTGGCCCACTGGTCATGAGGGATGGTACCCTTCATTACCGGGACTTTGATAAGGTTCTTCTTGGCATCTTCGATGCCTTTGGTAATGGCTTCCTGTACTTCTTTGGCCTTACCAAGGCCATGACCCACCACACCGTTTTCGTTACCGACCACAACCAGTGCAGAGAAGCTGAATGAACGGCCCCCCTTGGTGGTTTTAACCACACGGTTGATGGCAACTACTTTGTCTTTCAGTTCGAGGTCGCCTGCTTTTACCCTGTTTACGTTAAACTTTGACATTTATACTTGTAATTAAAAGTTTGAATGCTGTTTACTTAAAATTTTAATCCGCCTTCCCTGGCACCATCCGCTACTGATTTTACACGACCATGGTAGAGATAACCACCGCGGTCAAAAGTCACATCACTGATACCCAGCGAAGTTGCTTTCCTGGCAATGGCCTGTCCCACCATTTTGCTTTTATCCACCTTATTGACTGTCTGTGCTTTGATATCCTTGTCCTTTGATGAAGCAGAAGCCAGCGTTAACCCGCTTGCATCGTCTACCAGTTGCACATAAATATCTGCATTGCTTCTGAACACCGATAACCTCGGTTTTTGCGCAGTACCCTCGCCGATCCTGCGGCGAATACGATAGCGGATATTTTTTCTTCTTTGTGATTTAACTTTTGGATTCATATTGTTTGCCCCCATCCCCTAAAGGGGAGTTTTGACGTTTCTGATTCTGCCAGAAACTCTATTAAAATATTATATTCCTAAATAAATGAACTCTGTAATTCCCTATCCCCCTTTAGGGGTTAGGGGCTTATTTACCTGCTGCCTTACCAGCTTTCTTACGTACCACTTCACCCATATAACGTACACCTTTTCCTTTGTAGGGCTCTGGCTTCCGGAGGCTGCGAAGTTTGGCAGCTACCTGTCCTATCAGTTGCTTGTCGATCCCTTCAAGGGTGATAATGGGGTTCTGACCTTTCTCCTGCTGTGTTGCAACTTTCAGTTCTTTCGGCACTTCAAAAATGATGTTGTGCGAATAGCC
>JANNUI010000570.1:0-6965 GCA_031395125.1 Chitinophagaceae bacterium
GTTGCCGGATAAAAAGACCGGCATCTTCCTGGATGGTCTCCGTTTCCCGGACATGAAAGAAAAGAAAGACTAAATAAGCCAGCCTGCTCTTTGTGAACTTTGTGCAGCCTTTGTATTCGTTGTGCTCCTGAAATAAGCCTGCCTGTCCGCAGAGAGGGGGACACAAAGCACATTAAGAACCACGGAGAGCACAAAGGCCGGTTAAAAGATACTCCAGGTTTATTTATGAGGATAGTCAATAAATAAAATAATGAAACAACGTACCCATATCTTATTCATCATCGCAGCCATACTGCCTGCCGCTGCAGTTTTCTCACAGGGACTGAAGAAGATCCCCATCAGCAACTCCGGCTGTTCGCTTTACAGTTTCTGTGAAATGAAATTTGATGAATCCAAGAGCCGGGATTCATCCACTGTGTATGCAGGTGAGTGTGTGAAAGAAGAAGTGACCTACGGGACCATTTGTGTACGGCTCATCAACCCGCCTGCAGACCTTACCATGGCCGAAGACCTGCTGGTCGCTTACCTGGATTACCTGAAACAAAGTTTTGCCATTACCAAAGCCGCCGGCTATGGCAAAGGCCACCGCCTGAATAAGAATGCGGATACCCGGGGCGTCCTTGATTACTGGGAAGACAAGGAAAAGAACAACTGGAAAGTGAAGGCATGGACGGATGGAAAATTCATCGGCGTGCTGTATGCATTCAGTAAAAAAGAGCTGCCGGAGCAGCGGGTGAATGTTTTTTTGGAAGGGTTCAGGATGCCCGCTATGAAATGAGGGGCTCAAGCCTGCAGCATTTTCCCTCAAATAAAACCGCCATTGCCTTTAATTTTTAACCGGAACTTTTACCGGTTGCCCCGCATCATCCGCTACCGGTTTTTTGATTTTATCGGTCTGCACCCGTTTAAAGCTTTCCTGGCTTCTATTGATTGCACGGTTATATGCATCATTTGCGAATGGAACCCTTAACAAATGCTGGGCTTTGAAAGCAGAATCGATTAAGTTAAGATCAGTTCTCACAGACGACGAAAAATCAATTAGCAGAATCGGACGAATATCTTTGTTTTCATGTTTTGCTGAGGCGAACCAGTTCATTATTGAATTTTCATCATTTGGCGAATCAGTACTGCTGACCATAAATCCATAATTACCTTCTTTAAACATTTTTATTACCTGTTTTGTAACATCAACTTTTACCACATCATCTTTCTTACTGAAAGGAATTCTTTTTACGGCAGCAGCATTTCCATCGGTTACAGGCTGGTTTTTCCATGTAGTCAATGAATCCTCCCATGGTTTTGCAATCCTGCTGATCACTATTTTATTGATATATTTTCCTTTATCCGGGATAACTTCATTTTCAATCTGCAGGGGGTACAATATTAGTTGCGCAAGTTGTATATATTCAGGCTTGAAGTGAGATGGTATTTTGCCGTAATCAAAAGCCAGTAATGAGCGGCATTGAAATATGCTATCAGTGGAGTGCATTACGCCTGTACCCAACAACTGAGACTTGTCGCCCCTCTTATCAAAAAGATTGCTGATCAAAACTGATTTTGATAAACTGTCAGACTGGATCATAACACTATTCAGGGTGGTGTTAAAATATGTTTGTGCAGAAACGATTGATGATAACCCTATGCAGCAAAAAAAAATAATAAGTGAGCTTGTATTAGTACGCATAAACAGGAGTTTAAGGTATGGTGTGGCACAAGAACTTTACAACAAATAAATCTACAATCACTGAAGCCACTATCCAAATATATGTCATCAAAATTGAGTTAAAATACCCGTTTCTGATTATCTTTGCGGTACGAAAAAGGCCCGGTAGCTCAGCTGAATAGAGCACAAACCTTCTAAGTTTGGGGTCATTGGTTTGAATCCAATCCGGGTCACAAAGCCCTTCTCTAACGAAGGGTTTTTCATTTTACCTATCTTCAAACAATCAACAACAGACCATCAACTATTTTATGGATGTCAAAATAGAAGCCTCGTGGAAAGAAGTACTGAAAAACGAATTCAAACAGCCTTATTTCCAGCAGATCACATTACATATCAAAACCGAAAGATCACAGGGCAAAACCATTTATCCCCCCGGTTCAAAGATCTTCAATGCCTTTGATACCACCCCGATTGATCATGTGAAAGTGGTGATACTGGGGCAGGACCCCTACCATGGTCCCGGCCAGGCGCATGGCCTTTGTTTTTCCGTGCAAAATGGGGTGCCCCCTCCGCCTTCATTGGTGAATATGTATAAAGAATTGCAGGAGGATATCGGTTTTCATATTCCTAATCACGGCAACCTGACGAATTGGGCAAAGCAGGGAGTGTTTTTATTAAATGCCTCCTTGACGGTGCGTGCAGGAGAGCCGATGAGCCATTCTAAAATAGGCTGGGCACAATTCACTGACACGGTGATCAAAAAAATATCGGAACTGAAAAAAAATGTTGTCTTCCTGCTCTGGGGAAAATTTGCGCAGGAAAAAAGAGTGCTGATCGATGAAAGCAAACACCTGGTCCTGCGGGCAGCGCATCCTTCGCCACTATCGGCAAGCGCTGGCTTCTTTGGCAGTAAACATTTTTCCAAAACGAATGAATACCTTGTGTCGAAAGGGATTGACCCCATTGACTGGACACTATAAATGACCTTTTTGAAAAACATATTTGCAAGACTGTTGGCCCTGTGGGCCATGCTGACCTTCATACTTACTTTCCTCATCATCTTTATCCCTTCCATGATCTGCTGGCTGATACCCGATCCGAAGGGACAGGATATTTTTATCCGCATTGCCCGGCTCTGGATGAATATCTGGCTGCCATTGGTAGGCTGCCCGCTCAGTGTAAAAGGCAAGAAATATTTTCAAAAAGGTAAAGCCTATATCGTTACCTTCAACCATACTTCATTGATGGATGCGCCCCTCTCCTGCCCTTTTATTCCCGGACCTAACAAGACCATCGCCAAATCATCTTTTGTAAAAGTGCCGCTGTTTGGTTTCTACTACATGAAAGGCTCCGTACTGGTGAACCGCAAAAATGAGGAAAGCCGCCGGCAGAGTTATGACAAGATGAAAGCAGTGCTGCGGAAAGGCATGCATATGTCCGTCTATCCCGAAGGCACAAGAAACAGAACCAATGAACCAATGAAAAAATTTCACGGCGGGGCTTTCCGGCTGGCAACAGAAACCGGAACAGCCATCATACCTGCCGTTATCTTCAACACAAAAAAAGTACTGCCTGCCAATAAAGGGTTCTCGTTCTGGCCGCATAAATTGGAGATGCATTTTCTTCCTCCTATTGAAGTAAATGGTAAAACCACAGAAGCATTAAAGCAGGAAGTGTTTGAAACGATGAAAACGTATTATGTAACGCACCAGCACTAAGAAAAGAACCAAGAAGCCAAAAGACAAGAACCAAATAAATAGAGAAAAAAATTAAAAAGGGAAAAAACTAAAACCCGAATTAAACACAGGTTCGATTTGTATTTTTTTGATACTTTTTGATGGAACTTCGCTCTGTAAGACTGATCCAAATTTTTAATTTATTTGGTTCTTGTTTCTTCGGTTCTTGGAATTTTTCCTTAGAAATTCGGGAAGGACCGGGTGCGGTTGATCCGCAGGTCCTGCAGTACCGATGCCTTGGGACTGATGGAGAAACTGAAAGAACGGTACAGGCCGACCGGCACCACATCAATAGTCAGTTGCCAGCAGTGCATTTCCCGGGAAATACCCATCTGGAACATCTGCAGCCGCTTGCTGTCAAAATCATAATAGCCATTTACTGAAAAATTCCACTTGGGGGTAAGGTTAAAGCTGCCGCTGAAGTTCATGTTGGACGTGAAATCTTTTTCGAAACCGCTCAGGTCGGCCTTCAGCCGGTTGCTAAAGGAAAGCGAATATCCGAGGCTCAGCCGCCAGGGAATATTGAAGTCCACAAACTCGGACGGGTTCTGCTGCATATAGTTCAGCAATTGCTGCTGGTCGGCAATGAGTCCAGGATCACCCAACCCTGCCTGTGCTTCCTTTTTGCGCTGCTCTTCCTTTTTGGCATCCTTTGGTTTGCTTTGGAAATTGGTGCTCACCGAAATACTTCCGTAAGTAAGCCTTCCTAATTTGAACTTACCTCCTTCCCAGGCATATTTATCAATGTCCACACCGTACTGGTTGGTCTGGTAAGGATCCAGCACTGTATTGGCAGTTATACTTATTTTTTCAAACAGAGTGGTGCGGAAATAAATATTGAACAGGTCCAGCTTCATGGAGTCACGCAGAAAATTATACCCTGACGAAATCCCATACCCATCGATCAGCCTTATTTTTTTGAAAGCGTTTTCACCCGTGTCCTTTTTTGAACGCCATTTCATCTCCAGGTTATTATCAACCTGGAAGCTGATGCCGCCGGTCTTACCCTCACCGTAGCCCGGATACAAGGCCCCGCCAAATTCAGAGAAGCGGTAGGCAAAGCCGGGTGAAATGGTATCGGTGTAATAATGTATTTTAGAGAGATCAGGTTTGTAGTTAAAACTCACCGAAGGTCGGATGACATGCCGGATCGCATAGATCCTTGACTTCTTGAATGAAAAAGTACCGAATAATGCCGTGTTGAAGCTGAGTGAAAATGCCACCTGGTGATCGGTAAAGAATCCCTTGGTGATGGTTGTGTCTGATTTTTGAGTGGCCGTATTCCATTTGCGGCGGAATTTTTGCGCCACCCATACCTGTGAATACGAAACACCGGGTGAAACGATCACGGCGCCTCCTAGTATGGGCGGCAGCGCAAGCGTGACGGGGAAATTGTGCTGGGCGCCCCATTGCAACGTATCGATCAGGTTTTTCAGCTTGAAAGCTGAATCATAAAAAGAGAACTGGTTCCGGAGAGTGCCGTTATAAGCAACGCCTAATTTCTCATACCATTTAGCAGAGCCGGTGGAATTTTTTCCCTGGAAGGGATATAAGGTGCTGACCGAAAAACCTGCATCCGGCAGGCTCACATTCACCAGCCTGCTCTGGCTGTTCTGGTTGTGATTGGCCGTGAGGGTAAGATTATACGGTTTACCCACCCACGACTTGGAATAAGCAATGGAAGAATAAAGCTGGTTTTGAAAATTCTGGTTAGGGTTATTCGTCACATACTGGTTGAACTTGGTGGAACCCGCATTCACATTCACCGAAAAATTTGTGCCGGGTCTTGCCTTGGCATCCACCGCATGCCGCCAGTTGATGGTGAAGGTTTTTGTTTTTGAAAAATCAGGGTCTCCTTTGAAATTGAGCTTGCTGGATTGGAGTGCCAGCTGGAAATCGCCGTTGTAACGGTACCGCTTGCGGTAAGTGGGGTTCACATTGGCTGTCCAGCCCCCATAGGAATAGATATTGCCATAGGCTTTCACATCCCAGTAATCACTCAGCACCTTGTAGTAGCCCATTCCTTCAAGCGCCAAACCCAATTGCTCATAAGCTGCGAACCGCGGCGGCAGAAACCCGGAATGCCGGCCCTGGCTGAGCGGATAGAAACCGAAAGGCAGGTAAATGGGAACCGGCACCCCTTCAAACTCAATATGCGCAGGTCCTGATACGGCTAATTTTTTATTGATCACTTTCATTTGCGGAGTGACGAATGCAAAATGCGGATCGTCCAGCATGCAGGTGGTGAACCGGGCCTTCTTTACAAAAGTTACATTCTCGTTCACTTTTTTTGCCACCTGCCCGATTACCAGGAACTCGCCCTGCTGTGTATAGGTATTTTTAGTGAGGCCGATCTGTGTTTTAAAATTATAACGGATAGTATCACTGGTAAACTCATTATCGCCGCTCTTGAAATGGGCTACTTCTGTTACCACGCCGGCGCTGTCTTTTGCATTCACCGCTGTTACCACCTGCGATTGCTGGTCCAGTTCCACCTGTGGCGCCGTCAGGGTAATGTCTTTGTACTCTGTTTTTGTTTTCCCATAGAGCAGGATCTTCTTTTCTTTGATAAGCACCACGGCTGAATCTTCCGCCGCATATTTCACCGGCGCATCGAGTGAGTCCTTTGATATTTTGAGGGAGAACGTATCCACCCGGGGTGAAGTACCGGATGTATCAATGCCTGCCTTTCCGGCAGGCAGGCCCGGTATCTTTGTTGTATCAGGAAAAAATGCAACCACTTTGCGGAGGCTGTCTGTCTTCAAAACAGGGCGGGTTGTATCAGCATCAGATGTTAAAGGCTTGCGAAAATCCGGTGAATGGATACCTGCAGCAGCAGTTTTCCACGTTGGTGCATAACTTAATGCCACGGTCAACAGCCCATAAAAAATATAAATTGGCCTAAATTTGTACAGTTGCTTCATCAGGTATCGGGCAAATGTAATTCATTATAAATCCAGTTCCTGTGAAGTGAACCAAAACAATTTGTGAAATGAGCCCTAAAGTTTTGGTTGTAATACAACATGACAAACCAGTATCATAATCTGATTTATATTCCGCTCCGCAAGGAGCCCGTGGACCGACCCGATAAACTAATAAACAAAGCATGATCAAACGAACCTTCCCGGCAATTCTTACTACCTCCCTTTGCCTCACTGTTTTTTCTTTCACGGGCGATGATTCAACAATCGTAAATGACAAACAGACGGTCATCCGGACCATCATCGTGGATGCCGGGCATGGCATCATGACCAACGGAGGACATAACGGGGCCAAAGGCGCTTATTCCTGGGAAGATGAGATCTGTCTTGATGTATCGAAAATACTGGTGCAGGATATCAGCCGGGAGTTCCCTGAAATAAAAATAGTGGAAACAAGACCCACTGAAAATATCACGGCATTGCACCGCCGGGCCGAAATTGCCAATGAGAACAAAGGTGATATTTTCATCTGCATACATGTAAATGCCGCCCCGGGTCAACGTCGCTCAGAAATAGTGGGCTACAAAAAAGTGACTTATTATGTGGGCAAAGGGAAGAACAGGAAAAAGAAAACCAAGGATGCTC